>JASHXQ010000040.1 GCA_030043455.1 Nitrososphaerales archaeon
AGCAGAACCACGCCTAGTGCAGCCAAGCCACGCAGGCCTGCAAGTCTAGGATCGTAATGAGTGGATGCCCGTGCTACTTTAATGAATCTTAAGATGAAATTCGGAAAAAAGGTGATTAAAGCTAGAGTGGTAACACCGACAGATACGAAGACGAGTTGTCTTGCTTGAAGTATGAGAGAAGTGTAAAGGTTAAGCTCGGCCGGGTTGTACGTAGTAATCCTTGGAAACGTTAGAAATAGGATAAAATAGTAAATTCCAGCTACGAGGAGGATCCCCGCTGCGCCCAAAAGTCCGTACTTTATTACTTGTGGAGATTTGAGGAGATATCCTCCTAATTTCAATCCCAGATTTTTAGGGATTAAACAGGGCTAGAAATTAACTCCCTATAGAGAATTATTGAATGATGAGAGGCAGAGTTTGTCACGCCATAGCTCAGACAAGATAAAAGAAAACGAGTCGAAAAACGCCTGTTTGGGAATTCTCGGATTTCACAGCTCTGATAGGCGGCTTGGAGCTCTCCAAAGTTTGGGGCGCTATCGTGCCCGAAGTCAAACGCTTTTGGGAGATCCTTCGAATCAGGTGGATTATCCAACCCCGGATCCATGTCGTTAGTTGTTCAATCAAGTGATATCTATTTGGGAGATTCGTTGAACTGTAAGGCAGATTGCTCTTCTGACTCGCACAAATCTTTAGGAATGCGGAGCAAGAATAGTTTCAAGTCTCCCTAGCATGTTCGCTCAAAGTGTCCTCGGAAGAGTGCCTGAGGATAAGCTTGGAATCACTCTTTGCCACGAACATATCTTTGATGATCTCCGAAGTTATTTCGATCCGAGCCATCAGAAAGAAGATTTTTCCAAAGTTAATGGGGCCAATGCCGAAAAAATCAGACTCGATCCTATCTCAAGCAAGGATAATCTCCTCTTGTCCGATTTGGATCTAGCTATTGATGAGCTCTCTTTTTTCACAAAACTGGGTGGACGAACTATCGTCGAATGCTCACCCATCGGCGTCGGACGTAATTTAGACCAGCTGAGGATGGTAAGTAAAGCTCTCAATCTAAACATCATCGCAGGCACTGGATTCTACATAGATTCATTTCATCCCCCCTATGTTGCTACTAAAACAGAGACCGAGCTCGCCGAAATTTTTACTTCAGAAATTCGCGACGGGATAGGGGAGCAAAGATCAAAGTGCGGGATGATTGGAGAGATAGGAACTGGTTCGCCTGTAACAGAGAATGAGAAGAAGGTTCTGAGAGCCGCGGTTGAATCACAGAGAAGAACGGGAGCTCCGATAACCATCCACACCTGGAGCTTTTCAAAACAAGTACAAAACACAGTGAAGCTCCTTCAAGACGAAGGAGCTACCCTGGAAAAAGTCGTCTTGGGACATATCGACTACTCAGGACAGGATCCAGAATATCACTCCCTGCTTGCCAAATCCGGATGCTTTCTGGGCTTTGACAATTTTGGATCTGGAACCCAGAATGGAGAGTGGGCCGCTGGTCGCCCCACCGACGACAAGAGAGTCACTTCCGTAATCGAACTTGTCAAAAGAGGCTTCATTTCCCAGATTTTGATTTCCCAAGATATCTCTTTCAAGACCTCTTTGAGACGATTTGGTGGTCAGGGCTATGATCACATTCTCAGAGCTGTAGTTCCAAGGCTAAAACGCGGAGGATTGAATGACGAACAGCTTTTCACGATCCTGGAGGAAAATCCCAAAAGGCTTCTTAGTTTCCTTGGTTAACATCAAGGAGCGGACAAAGTCTCTACTCAAGATAGTTGGCCTCTGATCGCCGAACCAGGTACTAGGAGACCGTTAGTGTTCCTACGAGATCTTTCAGGTTACCTAATTTGTCCAACTCGAGGACCTCGCGGATGGAACGATGGACCTGTTCCTCATCAAGAATTCCGGAAGCACACTCTTCATATTTCTTTACAAGGTTTTCATCGCCGATAGGATTTCTCGGACTCCCCTGTGGATTCTCACATACAAGTGAAAACCTATGATTATCGTGCGTGGTTATGGTAACGGCCGCCCCCATACTGCCGTGAGCGAAAAAGCGGTCATTGGATCTTAATTCCGTTTTATTTTCAAGATCCAGTACATTCTCGCGCCTCGTTAGAGTGTCTTCAAAATCAGAGATCGATACTCGGCCTCGGAGTAGGGCAATAGCGGCGCAATACTGCCCACTGAATTTTCCCTCTAGACCGGTCTTTGGCTGGCTGTAGCTGAGGACATTTGTATTGAGTGAAGAAACCTCAATTTCGATCCTGGAAACATCTTTTGCTTTCAGGGAATGATCCTTCGCTAATCGGATCACAGAATCAATAATCGCGTGGGTAGCTGCGCACGAGGGATAGGGCTTGACGGTAATTCCGCCCACATGCGAAAATCCTGTGTCAATATGAAGGCTATTTTCCGGATTAGCCCGAGCCATTGCAGCCAGAAATCCATTGTCCCCCTCCAGAATACTTGCCGAAGAGGTGAGACCCTTCTTAGCTAAACGTGCCGCGATGATACCATTTCTAGCTGCCAGCCCGGCGTGCAAAGGTTTTGTCATAGTTCCAAAATTACTTCTCAGCCCCGAGGCCATTGAGGCAGCTATGCCAAGAGCTTGAATCATTTCGCGATTATTGAGCCCCAGCAGTTTTCCAGAGGCACAAGCTGTTCCTAGGACTCCAATGGTCGACGTCGTGTGAAAACCCAGATCATAGTGGGCGGGATTGGCGACGCTCCCCATCCAACCAAGCACTTCTACTCCCACAACATAGGCAGTAAGAAGTTCTTTTCCCGGGACGTCTCTTGGCAGAGCCTCGGCAGTACCAAAGATGGAGGGCACGACGGTAGCGGAGGGATGACCTAAGAGAGATCTCCCGAGCATCGCATCGTCATAGTCCATGGCATGCGCGGAAGTTCCATTAACAAGAGCGGCTTCATGGCTCGGGGATTTCAAATGATGGCCGAGGATGGTAGACTGCGGTCTGCCGCCGGACTCCTCCACAAAGTCCAGTACAATCCCGGACACTGGTTCCCTTGAACCGGCAAGCGCGACGCCCAACGTATCCAAGATTCTACGTTTTGCAAGTTCAATAACTCTAGACGGGATATTAGCAAATTCTGTCTCGAGTACAAAATTAGCTACTTCTTGAGTCAGGCTCAAAAGATCACTTTCACCAATACTCCCTAAACTGATCTCTCTTCATTGATCACTTTGAAGATCTGAGTACAGTCTTCCAAGCGATCCAGATTCTCAATCGTTTTTACGATCAGAGACTGAGTTTGAGGTGAAAGTATCCCTTTGGTATTCATGATAAACTTGTTCTTGACGTCATCAAACGTACCTGGATTTTCCTTCGTACCTCTTGCGTAACAGCTCTCTTTGAAAGTTTTATTCCCTGACTTCACCCATACCTCTGCGTAAGCGTGCTGGGGCCAGCTAGGAGGGTCCTCATCGTTCCTATATCGGTAAGAGACTTTCCGGGCGAGTTTGAGGATTGAAGCGTCGTGAATAGCGTCCTCCGTAAAGTCATCGTGATCTAACTTGCCCTTGATTAGGGCAGCCGAGACGGGATAGGGATAGGTCAGCTTGGCAGAGTAGCTAGAGCCGGGCTTCCACTTGGTCTTGACAGGCTCGCAGATCAAATATCTGAGAGATTTGGGAACTCTCAGAACGATGGTAGTTATTTTTTCGGGATCGATCTCTCTACTACCATTCAAGCTCACGGCACACTCAACAAAAGCCTGCATCGCATACCCACAAGGATAGAATTTCAAGGTAAGATCCAGGGTCCTCCAGCTAGTCAACAGATTTTTGACTACTTGGTTGTATGGTACTTTCAAACCGTGGGCATGAGCAAAGTAAAACCCATGTCTTCCTTCCAGAATGGTGTGATCCGTACTGAAGCCTTGCTTGGCTAGCGTCGAGCAGACGATGCCAATTAGGGCGGCCCAGCCGGGCTGAATTCTTTTGCTCCACGATTCCTGATCCTTCCCAAAAGTCCACCCCTCGGTCGTTCCCGAAGCCATGCTCCCGGCAATGGACATTGCATCTGCCATCTTTTTACTGTCCAGTCCAACGGCACGAGAAACTCCAGCCGCGGCCCCAAAAGCCCCACAGACCGATGTGGGATGAAAACCATTGAGATGAAGTATGTTCGGAGCTACGGACCCAATCCTGCAGGAGACCTCCATGGATACTAGAATGGAATTGATGAGGGCAGGACCATCAGCGTGTAATGTCTCGCAAATTGCAAGGGCACTTGCGACCGAAAAAGAACTCGGGTGGACAATTGAGCTGGGATCAGTGTCGTCAAAATCTATACCATGGATCAAACTACCATTAAGAAAGGCTGCTAGGGTCGGACTCGTCTTAAGCTTCTTAGTGCTGATGACAGAGCATTTCACGGCATCATGAGCGCTTTGCATTTCTTCAGCAAAATGAAACAGAGATACCGCATAGTCTAATCTGGAGGAGTACAGGGCAATCCCGAGCGAGTCCAGCAAATGTATTTTCACCATTTGCTCTAACTCCTTGGCTGAGGTCGTCTTTCTATAGTCTAGCGAGCTCGCAAAATCTGCAAGATTCTCAATGAGAGTTGGCATTTCGAGTTTTATGAGCGAGTTTTTGCGATTGGAAACATAAATGTCTTGTTTGCTCAAACGAAGGAAGAGGAGTACGGTTTTAATTTCTGAAAGGAAGGATCATGCCGAAGCTTCAAACGGGGTGTCCCAAAAATACTAGCCCAGAAAAGAAAATTAGTTCTTGCCACGGATAAACCGACGGAACACGCTTATGCACAGTGCGATAATTTGCGCCAGATCATCTCAGATCGTTCGAAGGAAATCGAAGTTTCACTTGTGCCCGGGTACTCAACCATCCACTGCCTGCCCTATCTTTCTGAAAATGCAGATCTCGGATTCATCAAGAATTTTGAAATCTTCCTCGCCAGCAAGGCGGAATATCCCTATGCGAAAGTGTACTCCAATATTCGCGCCATTATGAATATTGGCTCACGTGGAGGAGTGTTTCACTTTGGGTTGGATTCCACTCTCGGCATCGACAGTTTTCAAGAAATAGCGAAGACCCGATTCCCTCTCAGCTTGGTGGTTCCCGAACCCGCAGCATCAAGCTATCACATGACCCGCTTCGCCCTAGAAGCCTATGGCATAACCTTCGAGAAAATATTCGAATGGGGAGGAAGGGTCACGATAGAGCTGGGGGGCAGGGCTCACCTGCTAGGAGTTGCGATGATGAAAGGAGGAACCGCCAATGCGATCAGCGGCTCGGATTATTATCCTTCTACCTGGGTTTCTGAAACTGCAAATGAGAAAAACATCAAACTCCTTTCGATGGAAGAAGAAGCGATCTACCAGGTTTGTAAGAAGTATGGACTGGTGAAATGTTTCATTCCCAAGGATGCCTATCCTTTCCTGCGGAACGATGTCCTCTCTTTCAAGGACGTTGACATTATCGCCACCAAGACTAGCGTTCCGGACGAACAGATCTACGAGTTTACCAAGACGATCTGTGAGTCTGCAGACCGAGTTCGAGCTCTCCCTGCGGATCGCTTCTTTGATCCGACCACTGCCTGGCAGAATATTGGACCCCTTCATCCCGGGGCCGAGAAATACTATAGTGAAATGGGCTACATCTAGTCGCGATGAGCCTTCTAGAAACTCGTCTGCATAGAACCCAGATCGCTCACGACTTTCTTTAGATTTGTAGGACTTGAGACGATGAAAATAGTTACCCCGAGCTTCTGGAATGTCTCTATCCTCTTTTCCAGATCCTTGGCGTTACCCACAACACAGAGAGAATCAGCCACTTCATCGCTGAGGGTTTGCTTCCCCTCTCGAATCAACTTAGCGATGACAGGGTCAAACCCACTTCTTTCTAATAGCACCTCTCCTATACCAGGAATAGAGATGTATCTCATGATTACCATTTTTGCCGACCAGAGGCCTTGGCGATGGTCCTCGGTGGGGATGTAGGTAAGTGCAGCAGCTATCCCGAAGTTATCGACTTTCTGTTGCTGGGAAAGTAGTTTTGTGACATATTCTACGAAATTTTCCGATGAGCAGTTGGAAAGAAAAATACCATTGCCGTATTGTGCGGAGAATTTTATCGCATTATCTCTGATCGCCGGGACGTAGATGGGGATATTGTATTTCTTCGAAGCCTGTAGCTTGATGCGCTGTAACGAAAAGAACTTTCCCTCCAAAGAAGCTTCCTGTCCCTGAGTTAGGGCCTTGGTGATCTGAACCACCTCTTTAAGTCGTGACAGCGTTGAAATATCATCTACTCCCATCAGCTCTAGAGAATCCCCCGCTCCTGTTCCCAGCCCAAGGATGAATTTCCCTGCTGTCGCTTCAGTAGCGGTGATCGCCGCCATCGCGACCGTTATGGGATGTCTCGAATATTGATTCACCGAATTGGCCAGAAAATGGATGTCTTGGACTTTTTGCGAAAGTAGGCTGACCGACGCGAACACGTCATTGGATGAGAGCCCGATGTGCTCTGCAATCGCTACCCCAAACAATCCCACCCGTTCAGCTTCGCGAGTCAGATCGATCTCATTTTCGATGGGAGTTTGATTACCCAGTCCGACAACAAATTTCATGCTTATTTTCTTAATCCTCAATTATCCCAGCAGTGAGTACTCGGAGCGTGTTCGAATTAGATTGGATTTTATTTTTGTATTGCGATCGCACGAGTTGTGATAACAAATCCTTTCCCGAACTCTCGCGATTAAGTAAATTAGGAGTCTCATTCCGCAGAGGGATTAAATATCCGTCGCAGCTCCTCGGTTTAAGTCAACGAAATGAAAGCTTCCATTGAGAGCGCGAGAGAAGATTTTCCTATCACGGAGCGTTTGACATACCTTGCCACATGTGGTTCCTCGCCAATGCCCAAGCGAGTAGCGGACGCTTCCAAGGTCTACTATGAAAAGAGAATGATGGGTGAACATGTAGATCTGGATACGATCTTCAAGAAGGGTAAGATGGAAGCAGCGAAACTAATTAACGCGACACAAGAGGAAATCGCCTTTGTAAAAGGAACTACTGAAGGCGTGAATGTAGTTGCCTCCATGCTGGACTACAGGCCGGGTGATAACATTGTCCTTTCCGACATGGAATTTACGAGCAACGTTTACCCCTGGATGAGGGCTGCAAAGCACGAAAACTTAGAGTTGCGGGTAGTCAAAACTAGAAACGACGGGATCTGGCCAGAGGATTTTCAAAAACTTGTCGATAATCACACTAGAGTTGTAGCGATAAGCCATGTCCAGATGGCAAACGGTTTCAAATGCGATTTGAAGGAAATCGCGAGGATTGCTCACGCCCATGGTGCCTACCTTGCTGTAGATGTCATTCAATCTGCCGGGGCGATGCAGGTGGATTCCAAGGATCCGGAGTTTGATTTCATGGTAGCAGGATCTCACAAATGGTTGCTGGGTCCGAGCGGCATGGGCTTTCTGTACGTGCGCAAGGATTTGATCGAGCGTTTCGAACCTGCGTTCATCGGCCCGTGGCAGGAGGATTTCGTTTACTCGTCTCCTATCGACTTTACTTTTCGATCCTACAAGCTCTCGAACACTGCGAGAAGATTCGAACTCGGCGGACATCCCAACATCCCCAGCATCATGGGCTTTGTCGAAGCCCTGACTTACATTAACGAAATTGGGATGGCGAATATCCAGAGCAAGAACTGGAAGCTTTTCGAGCTAGTCATCGAAAATGCGCAGCGCCAGAGATTGAGCGTTCCTGACTGGTCCGTCCAACCGGGATATCGATCGTCATACGTCGGGTACAAATCAGACTTGGGAGTAAAAGCAGTGAAGGAAAAGGCGGAGAAAAATGGAGTCATCGTCGCTCCGAGTCGCACCATCCTCGGAGATCGAGTCAGAATAGCTCCTGATTTCTTCTGCAACGAGGATGAGGTAGTACGCGCCATAGAACTATTAGGGCAGATCGAGCGAGGCGTCCCGATTGCCCCCGCAGCGGTTGCGTAAAGCTGCGTTCCTAGATCGACAATCGACCGCTGATCCCGTATTTCCCCCTGAGGTTGATTTTGGCAGTCTGATCCGGCTCTTCTATTTTCACACTGCAAAAGACGATCATTTTAGATTCCGGAGGGGCGAGCGGAAAGCGATCGTGGACGTGCCAGACCTTTTCCTTTAGGACTATTGCTTTTGATCCACCGATAATGAAAGCGCGCATCCGGTCCAAGTCCGGAAAGTCATCAGGAGTACTTGGCGCCACGATTACTGCAAAGGGGTTCGTGTCCATGGAGATGAATCCCTGCCTGCCGGTGTGCTTTTCCATGCTATCAAATTTGAAATCCTGATAGGGTCGGGTGACATAGTTCATGTGGAGCATCCCTCCCCCGAAATCAAAGCGAGAGATCTTGAAATCAAATCCGATCACGTCTCCAAAGGGTGAAAAAGCCTCTGCATTCAAGGACTCGAGTCTCACAGTTTTTTCTTGCATTTGATTCAACTGGTTGGGAAAACTCTCGAGTTATTATTCCTTAATTTCTACTAATGATGCTTTAGAAATCGCCGAAACCGCTCGTAAGCTTCGGTCTGTACTGGAATCTCCGGCAAGATTACTCCACGAATATGGTTCATACCACCTTCTCCAAACATCGACCCAGGCAATACTCCTACGCCTTCCTCTCTCGCAAGGGCATCTACTAGCTCAAATTCATTTTTGAAATCCCGCGGAAGATCGACTTTTGGAAAGGTGAAAAGAGTTCCATTGGGAGCGATTATAGAAACACCCTCTATGCTCCGAATTGCTTTTACTGCGAAATCTCTTCGTCTCTTTAGTTCGCGAACGCTGGATTCGACGGATCCCATATGATTCCTGTACATTTCGATTACAGCAGCAAACACGGGCGTGGCTATGCTTGTTGAAGTCTGTCCATAAAGTGACGCAACTTTTTTCAGAGAATTGAGAAAAGCTTGATTTTTCTCGGTGCCCCCATGGGAGCAGATGTAGCCGACTCTTAGTCCAGTGGCAAAGAAAAGTTTCGACACCCCGGAGATCGTGAGAATTAGATTATCTTGTCCAAAACGAGCGGTCGACGGTGCCACGCCATCGTATGTAATCAGCCCGTAAATTTCGTCGCTCACTATCGGAATTGAATATTCTGCCGCAATATCGCAAATCTCCTTCAATATTTTCTCGGGATAAACGACTCCGAGCGGGTTCTGTGGATTGACAAGCATCAAAAAGCGCGTTTTGGTGGATAGTACTCTTCTCAGATTTTCCGGTCGTGGCAGCCAGCCATCTTCTTCAAAGGTCTCGATACTTCGAAGCGACGCTCCCAAGAACTCGACCTGATCTGCGGGGCCGAAGAAGTAATGATTCGGAGAAAAAAGGGCGACCTCGTCGCCAGGTCTCAGTACCGCTGATTGAATCAGGTACAGAGCTGAAGCAACTCCCGTTGTGGGAATTATTCCCTGCGCCTCGTACTTGACCCCACGTCTCCCGTCTTCGAATTTTGCGATTATTTCTTTGAACTGGCCCGGCAGACCAGAAGCGTTGGGATACATGAAAGGAGCTTTTTGGATTACTTCACGTAGAACCTCGACGAGCTCTTCATTCACCAGCCCGTAAATCCGGGGATCCCCGTTCATCATCGGAATAAAGGAAGAATTTTTCTTTTCTAATTCTCGGAGAATCGCAAACTGCTCCGAGGATCTTTTGGCTCGTTCATCCAAAGCGTCCTTTGTAGCGAAATTGCTGACCTTAAAGTGTTACATGATTTCAAGAGATGAACAATCAATTTCGAAATGGAGAGATGATTTTATAGCTCAAAGAAAATTGAACGTAGACGACCAATATGAAAGAAGTCAGAACGGACAACGCTCCAAAGCCGATCGGCCCCTATTCTCAAGCGTTAGTGCACAACGATTTGATTTTCGTGTCAGGTCAAATCCCCATAAATCCTGCAAGCGGAACGATCGAGGGCAAGACGATCGAAGAGCAGGTAGATCAAGTAATGAAAAATCTTGGAGCTATCCTGACCGAAGCGAGCTCCGATCTATCCCACGTCCTAAGGTGTACTGTTTTTCTCGCGGACCTGGCGGAATTTGACGGATACAATAAAGTGTACGGATCTTATTTCAAAGCCACGCCGCCAACGAGAACTACTGTTCAAGCAGCGAAATTGCCCCGTGGTGCCAAAGTAGAGATCGACGTCATCGCCGTAAAGGCTTAAGATATCTCAGTTAAATCGATCCGGATCACAGAGCTCTTGGCATTCCCATCGATACTCCGGATTTGCTATCGATTCCTGAACGAGCTCGCCTGTATGTGCGGCTAGGGTGAACCCCTCGTGGAAGTGTCCGGTCGCCAGAAACAAGTTGCGAAAGCTTTTGGGAAAGCCGATGATCGGCCAACCATCTGGAGTACTTGGTCGCAGGCCCGTCCAAACTTCAGGTTGTACTGACCCGAGTTTCGGAACGATCTTTTCCGCCTGAAGTCTCAATCGCGTTGCAGCTCTTTCATTGATCGTCTTCTCGAATCCTGAGTAGTCCCTGCTTGATCCGACTCTTAGAGCTCCTTGCAGGGTATTTCTAATCATCAATTTTCCGTTGTAGATCAAATTTTTTACCATCCCTGAATTTTTCGGGTAATCTAGCATATGACCCTTAACCGGGATTGTGGGTATGCTGTAGCTCAAACTGGCTCCCAAAGATTGAGACCAGGCACCAGAGCTGATCACAAAATTATCAGCCGAGATTGTTTGGCCATCCGCCAGCACGACCGTCTCGACGAAATTTGATTGCGTTGAGAAAGATAGTGCGGTAGAAGAAGTCATGATCTCCGCTCCCGATGCCTCGGCATGTTTGGCAAGTTGTGTGCACATCTGACGGGAATCCCCTTGATAGAGGCCAGGAAATAAGATTCCGGAAGTTATCTTATCGCTCAGGTCAGGCTCTAACTGTCTAAAGTTAGCTCTTTCAACCACCCTCCATTCCTTGACGCCTAGATCATCGAGCTGTTTCTCGGCTAACCTAGAATTCCCATTTGAATCAAAGATCCAAAGACAATTCTTTTCTGCGTATTCATAATGGATCGTCGAGGAGAGACGTAGGTGCGCGTCTATTCCTCTTTGAATCATAGGAATAATCCGTGGCTCTCTGGATTTTATCAGAAACGGCCAGGTAGTAGCCGCGCTTCCATAGGAACATTCGGATCCAACCGAAGTGTTCTTCTCCAAAACAAGCACTCGAAGATTCCGTTTTGCTAGAAAATATGCCGACGATAAACCGATCAGCCCGGCTCCAATTACCGCTACATCGTATCGATGCGCAGGTTGCGTACCAGGTTACACCTTTTGCCAGACGAGCTAATGAATCACAGCTATTTCGGCCAGAACTTCTCCGGAGAATACTACAGGATTATTGAACGCCTCGATCAAAACTCCGGAAGCATTGGCAAAAACATCCGATGCCACGCCGTTTAGTGAAACAATCTCCCCGATTTTTTCACCTTCCTTTACTAGACTGCCGGTCGGAATCTTTTGTCTGAATAGACCACCGGTCTTGGACATGATCAGTACAAACTGGTGAATTTTCGAGTAATCCGTTCTCTTAATCACCTCTCCTTCAAGCATTTTCAAGTACCTCATCACATTGAGCAATGCCTTCACCCCCCTTTCTACTAGTAAGTCGTTAAGCTGGCCCCTTCCTCCTATCTCAACTAAGACCGCTGGAACGCCGGCTAGTGAGGCTTCGGTCCTGGAAACTCCTCGAGATTTGACAGCGGGACTTTCCACTACGTAATCTAGCCCGATAACTTCGGCGAGCGCTTTGCTGGCTTCGTCGACTGACTCATTGCCTGTAAGAGTGACCATGGTCATTGGGGTCATCGACTCGTAAATGTCTCCTCCATGTAGGTCAATGAGATACTGACTTTTCTTCACGACTTCCTGGAACAATTTGGCGATCGTCATACGGGGAAGCGAACCGTTAGCCTCTCCAGGCCATATGCTGTTGGTTTGAACTCGACCGTTAGAGCGATCATCGACCGGGAACTCGACCCTTACTCTGGCATCGAATCCGAGAACATTCACGACCGGAACTACAACCAAACACCCACTCAGTTGCTCCGGCGTAACCCGCCTAATAATCTCCACCGCAATCGTGATCGCGTCGTATTCGGTTCCATGTTGCCCCGAAATGATTGTAAGGATCGGTCCGTCTATTCTTCCATTAATCACAGTAAAAGGAATAGAGAATTTTGACGATGGGATCTCTCCCACGGTTAAAAGACCAGCAACTTTTTCACCACAGGGTACTCTCACATCTGCAATCCCAATTTCGTCTAGCAATGAACTAAACCCTCGCTTGAATGTGCCAGAAGTACTGACCTACAATTTCATCTGCATTGCTTCATCCAAAGGGAGCGCGGGCATGGTCTCGGTAACAGCCAGTTCAGAAAATCTCATCGTGGTCTCGAGAGCTTTCTTGTTATCCTCTGCCTCGATATGCCATACCACATCATATCCTCCCATCGTAATGTAGAGCCCACGACCGGAAGAACCAAGACTATCTCTGATTTCTCTCAGTTTTTCGAAAGCTTCCTTTGTAGGTTTCTGACGAAATTTCATCAAGAAAATATAATGCATATCGCATTGCGGTTTCCCGCGGCTCTTATTTAAGCCGAGAGTTAGGCGGGAGAGTCCGTTTCCTTTATCGAAATATTCGATCGACGCTTTGCTTTTTTGTGATTAAAAAATCAGAAATCGGCCATTGAAGTTTCTTTTTTGTCAAGTAAAGATTAAGAAACAAACCACCTTAGCAGCCGCTGGTAATCGGGAAAATGCAATTTGGATCGACTGAGCTCCTCCCTAGTGAGGAAGGAAAATCTTTCGCTGAACTTTATCAGAATATTTTGAAGCTAGTCAGAACCGCAGATCAGGTTGGCTTCGATCGATATTTCTTTTCGGAGCACCACTTCGTCGATATTTCTCTCATGCCGAGCCAAGAATTAATCATGGCCGCGGCAGCTGTTCAGACATCTAGAATAAAGCTGGTACCGTTTGGATTCGTACTCAATCTGCGCAACCCGGTTAGAACTGCTGAAACTTTGGCCATGCTCGACAACCTATCCAACGGAAGGGTAGAAGTCGGGATAAGTCGAGGCTCGCTGGAATACGAATTTGCTCAGCTCGGCGCCAAATATGCCGAGCCAGAGAGGCGTGAAGTATTTCAGGAATCATACGAAGTGATCCTGGCTGCGCTCCGAGACTGCCCCTTCAGCTACAGTGGGAAATACTTCCACTACGACAAGTTGACCGTGCTCCCCAGACCTGTTCAGAAGCCCCACCCCCCTGTCTGGTTCCCGGGTACGCAGAGCGAAATTTCCATTCGGTGGGCTGCGAGTCACGGGATGAATACGTCTGCCGCAGTGATTTCAAACCAAGATGCCCGGAAAAATTTCGACCTGTACAAATCATATTGGATCCCGTCGGAGGTAACGAAAGAACCCCGTATCGGTATGGTTCGGCCGATAGTTGTAGGCGATACCGATTCTGAAGCCCGCAAGACTGGTGAAGCTATCCTTCTGTGGTGGAAACGGTTCTTCAATTTGAGACAGTATGCTGGTCTCGGCACCAATCTCGAATTTTACCGGGAAAGTCTGAGTGGCTCAAAAGGTGGAGCTCAAAGACCTTGGGATGATTTTGACTTTATGGAAAAAAACAACTTTGTGATCGTGGGTAGTCCCGAAACCGTCGCAAAGAAATTACTCCAGACTCAGAAAGAATCAGGCATAAATTACATAATCTGTACCTTCCAGTTCGGCTATCTGCCTATAGAGCGCGCACTGAAGAGTATGGAGCTCTTTGGAAAGAAGGTTATCCCAATGTTAAACTGAAGTCACTTTAGCCCAAAACGCCTAATTCTTTCCCTTCACAGTCGCGGATACGGCTTTCGTTATCGCTCCAAGATCTGATTCTCTCGTCCAATATCCGACAGCAATCCGTACCCCCTTTGGTCTTGAGACGTTGATAGTCCTTGCGCCAATCTTCGATGCTTTCAGCTGTTCGACAATCTCTGGGGGTTCGATCCCATCGACGGAGAATGTTATCAGACCGCTTTGCTGGTCTGCCATAGAAACCATGGTAACTCCATTCAGCTCCGCTAACATATTAAACAGCCTTTCGCGATTCTTTTGGATCTGCGTAAAGGCGAAATTCCAACCGACCACATCATCGAACCACCGAAGACAGGCTGTTCCAGCCATGAAAATGGGAACGGCCCTCGTACTGATTTCGAATCTTTGGCCTGTGGGCAGAATTTGCAATTCCGGAGCCATCCCATGACCACCATCAGAGAATAGTCCCGAAAAAGTGGGAAGGATCGATGACAAGATTTCTCCCCGAACATACAAGGCTCCGGCCCCCTCGGGTCCGCAGAGGAACTTGTGGCGGGCCATTGCATATCCATCGACTCCGAGCCGCTTTACGTCAGTCTTTCCTGTTCCGACTGCTTGTATGCCATCAGCTATTACGAGAGCATTCTGCTCATGAGCCAGTTTCGAAATTTCGCTCAGGTCCACCCTATTGCCGCTGGCATAATTGACATGCGAAATTAAGACCAATTTTGTCCTTGGACTGATCGCCTCCTGAATAGCTTGGGTGGTATCCTTCTCGCCGTTGCCCTGATCCGCATAGACGATTTTTACTTTTTTTCTTTGCTCGACAACTCTGAGTGGAACGAAGGCTGTTGGATTTTCCAAACTTCCCGCGACTATCTCGTCCCCAGGTTTGAAGTTACACCCCCAAAGAAAGATGTTCAATCCCATCGTGGTTGATTCACAGAGTGCGATCTCATCAGGACTGCAATTGAGCAGTCTCCCCACTTCTGCCCTATCTTCTTCCAGACCTTGCCGATAATATTCATGAAAAGGCAGGCTAGGGATACCACTTCTTACGACAAATTCTCGACTGTAAGTTTGAACGAGTGAATAGCGAGCGGGTAGGCACATCGGCCCCCAAGACCCGGCATTAACCGAGATCATGTCTTCGGACAGTCCAAGCTGCTCCCGAACTTTCGTAAGGTGATCCTCAGTGGAGATCGTAGCTGACATGTTTCTGGTGCGACCCACTGTACCCACACTCAAAACTGTTTATCGGGATCGGTTAAAGCCGATTCCCAGAGCGATCTGAATTAACTGCGGTGAAAGTCCGGACTAGACACCAGAAGCGATCGCTTTGGCTTCCCTTGCAATCGCTTCCAGATCTGATCGGCGATTCCAGAATCCAACGGAGACTCTGATCCCATTGGGCTTTGTCACGATAATGACGCGACAGGCGATTCTCGCTTTCTTAAAACGGTTGACAACATCCAGGGGTTCGACACCATTGATCGCGAAAGTAACGAGACCGGATTCTTGATCAGGCAAGGAAATCATAGTAACTCCCTTGACCTCATTCAATAACGACCAAAGCAGATTTCTATTTCTTTTCGTAGTTTCGTAGATATAGTGCCAGCCGACTTTTCCATCTAGCCACTTTAGACACGCGGTCCCCGCAACGAAGACCGGGATCGGTCGGGTGCTCACTTCGTATTTTTGAGCCGTCTTCATGACATCCAGTTTGCCAGTCATTCCGTGGCCTGCATCTGAGAAAACTCCCGTAAAAGTAGGATTCACCTGATCCTGCACCTCCTTCTTGACATACAGAGCTCCAGCACCATCTGGGCCGACGAGAAACTTGTGCCTAGCCATGGCGTACCCATCGACTTCGGTTTCCTTGACATCCACCTTGCCTGTACCGACAGCCTGAATTCCATCAACAAGAACGAGTATTCCTTTCTCGTGAGCAATTCTAGAGATGGATTTCAGGTCAATGCGATTTCCATTGGCGAAACTGACATGGGAGATCAAAATCAGCTTTGTTTTGGGACTAATCGCTTCCTGAATAGCCTTGGTGGCATCTTTCTCTCCATTGCCCTGATCTGCAAAAGTAAGTTTCAACTTTCGTCGTTTAGTAACAACCCACAACGGAACACCCGCGGCAGGGTTCTCCAGACTCCCAGCGACAATTTCGTCCCCTGGTTCGTAGTCGACACCCCAGAGAAAGATATTCATCGCGGACGTAGACGATTCACAAAGGCCGACTTCGCTAGAAGAACAGTTGAGGAAACGCCCCACCTCAACTCGATCATTCTCGAGGTCGGTCGTGTAGTGCCCTTGATAGTATCCGTCTGGAGCGGAAACCCTCGCCACGTAGTCGTCGTCGTAGACTTGTTTCAGTTTATCCAATGCCGCCTTACACATCGGCCCCCAGGACCCGGCGTTTATCGCAATAACATCATCAATTACTCCCAATTCCTTTCTGACATAAGCAAGCTTCTCGTCTCGGAGTTGCAAATTTTGAACAGATGTACTCATAGCTGCTGGCTCGGCAGTTTTTGACTTAAATCTCTTTCCTGATTTTTCTACAATTTATACGGATAGCAAGTTACACTGCATTTTTCCGGAGAAAACGCTCCAACCGATCCATGGCCTCAGACAAGACAGAAGGTTCCGCCATGAACACTCCTCGAAAATGTCCTTCTGCTCCCAAACCAAAAGTGGCTCCCGGAGAAAATGCGACGCTTTCAGATCTTGCGAGATCAAGAAGGAAGGAGTACTCGTCCTTCCATTTCTTTGAATTAATTTTAGGAAAGAAATACAGCGCACCCATCGGACGGACGAAAGAGATCAGCGGCATTTCGCCGAGTCTTTTCAATGCTATGGCACGGCGTTCTCTCAACTTTTCAAGAATAGTCCTGAAGCTACTGAGATCCGACCTGTAGAGCTCCGCGGCAGCTGCCATCATCGGTGTCGGAATACTTGACGAAGCATGACCATACATCGACCCAACCCTCTTCACCATTTCCGCGATCTTGCCAAATTTTTCCACATCGTTTTGGATGCAGATGTACCCCATTCTCATCCCGGGAGCGCAAAAGATCTTCGATACCCCAGAAACTGTGAACAGCAGGTTATCCTTAACGAATCGCCCGATCGGATGTGCTACGACATTATCATACGTCAGTAGACTGTAGATCTCGTCGCTGACTATTGGAATGCCAAACTCTGCTCCGATGTCGGCGATCTCTCTTAGAATATTGTCGGGATAGACGGCTCCTTGCGGATTTGTCGGACTGTTAACCATCAATAGCTTCGTCTTTGGTGTGATCGCTTTTCTCAGATCTTCAGGATCTGGCATCCAACTATTCGCTTCAAGTGCAGGTATCTGGATTACGCTTGCTCCAAGCGTCCTCACGTAGGATGAAGTCCCCACATAATGTAGGGGTGAAAAGGTAAGAATCTCATCACCTTGATCCAAAAGAGCGTAATGCAGAACGTTCATCGATCCAGCAACGCCGGCTGTAATTACAACGTTAGAAGGATCGTAGTTCATCCCCTGGCTTCTCTTTTCAAACTCGGAAACCGCTGCCCGGTACTCCTCCTGCACTCCGGAAATTTCTGGGTACATGAACAGCTTTTTTTCCACAGCTCTGCTTATTGCTGGAGCAACGGCATCGTTTACCAGACCAAAAATCACCGGGTCGCCCACAGTGAGCGAGAGAAACGAATCTTTTCGATGTTTCGTTAAATTACCGATCTCTTTTTTGAATTCTGGCTCCCTCGGATCTCGACTTATTGGTAATAAATCCCATCTTTTTGAGTAAGTTAAATTTCGCTGGTGAAACTGAGAAGTCGAAGACAAACTAGCTTCTTCTCTTTCGTGTTATGGAAACCATTCCAGAATTATTAATCCTTTTTGAAATTGAAAGATCCTCCTCTCCCTTCCAACAAGGCATAAATCGTGGAATTATTTCCAAAGATTTAGAGCATATCTATGGTCAGGCTGACGATGTACAGCAAGAAAGGTGCCGTGAGATCCGGCATTCTGGTTGGGGAGTATGTTTACGATCTCATGAGCGTATCGGAAGAGCTGAATAAAACCACCACATTCGATCTTTCTTCAGTTAGCAGTATGATGCTTTCCTCAAATAATCAGCTGCAAGATTACTTAGTTGATTTAGTAAAAAGGATTCAAAACTCTGCCCTTGAGCTGCGCAATCAGGCAACCGCATTTACCTTTGCAGATCTCGCTCCCCTTTTGAAGCCCCAATTGTGTCACGCTATCGGACAGAATTACAAATTCAAGCCAAACAGGCCTTTATATGTCAAGGACATGTTGAAGGCGGGCTCTGCAGTTTGCGCGAGTGGGGACAGGATTCCACTGCCGAAGGGGCTGATCCTTACTCACGTTAGCGCGGAGTTGTGTGGTATCATCTCTCGAAAGGCAAAGAACCTCTCTTCACTGGAAGAGGCTAAGAAAGTCTTGGGAGGATTTACTATGGGGAACGATGTCGGTGCGATCAGTTTTGTTCACCTTTCGAGAGATATGTCAAGCACTTGCAAAAGTCTTGACTGTTTCGGACCAATGGGGCCGGTAATTGTCACACCAGATGAGATCGATCCCACTGACGTGGATACAAGTCTTCGAATCAATGGGGAGCAAAAAGCAGCCGGCAACACCAGAGATGCCGCCTTTTCCATCTACGAGGTGGTCCGGGATATTTCAGGCATCATGACTTTGTATCCTGGCGATGTCATCTTTCTCGGCGCCATGGGAGACGAGCCCTACATCAAGGGGCCCGGAGACATAGTGGAATGCCAAGGAAGCGGTATAGGAACACTCACCAACGAATTTGTCGCCGGCGACTGGTCTTTATCCGATAACTACCAACGGGAGATCGTAAAGAATTCGCCCGCTGGTTAGATTACGACTTGGAATATTCCGCCGACGAAGAGCGTTATTTCGAATAAGTTCTCGAACTGGACACTCTCATAGTACACGGATGATTAACTTGCTCAAAATGATCAAAGAACATTCGCATCTCTCGGGATTCCACGGGGGAGAAATGCTCGTGAACTATTTTCCAAAAGTTGTCCTCTTTTGAGAAGATCATCGTCGTTCGAGTCTTGTTCTTGAGCGCCTTGCCGTTGTAAGTGACCTCGTGGATCACGTACATGGTAGCATAAGCAAAATTCCCGTGAATTTTAAGATCTAGATCCTGCAATCGCACGCGCAGACCTCTGGATTCACGAATTATGCTACAAAGATGATCTTGCGCCATCTCACGATTTAACTTGAGAAACGGTGGAAATTGAGAAAATAAGCTGTAGCTGTGGGTTGATCGGGAATCGAAAAGAGGTCGCAGGTCGTTCGAGCTGACTCCGACAATAACATCAGAGATCAGCTTGGTGAGAACTTTTCTCGAATCCCGCGAGCTCTGCCTAATTTTTCTCTCGAAATGATGCGATGCTAACCGTTGAAGTTCCCTGAGACCTAAATTTGCAGAAACTGCAAGTTTGGCTGTGCTCCATCGCTCTCCGAGGTCCTCGATTTTAGTAAGAATTCGAGCGTGGCGTTCAGTGATAGAATTCAGCACGACCGACTTTTCATTTTCGGGAGCGCATCCATTGGGAAAAAGTTCTAACATTGAAACGTGCTGGGAGACGAAGGCATTCGAACGATTGATTAACGAGGCTATTTCCGAGTACGTTTTTCCGCTAAGCGAATGTAGTTGATCGATAAGTAGCGCTATTTCATAATCAGAAAAGTTTTTTCTGTCCAGATTCTCTGACAACGCCATGCTAACTTTCTCCCAGTCACTGGCATCCACGATCTCTGCTTTGATGGTTTTCCACCCCAAGGCAGTCGCCGCTCTGAGACGACGATTTCCGAAGACAACCTCGTAGTTTCCGGTTTTCTTCCTGTTTGGTCTAACTCTGATCGGAGAGAGCTGGCCCTGCACCTTGAAGGATTCTTTCAAATCCTCGATATCGTAGTTGGAAAGACGTATCTCAGAATGCTCAATGGCCGATAAAGGTAGCTCTGCCAATCAGAAAAATTGGAAAAAAATTTCGTAATTTAAATATTCGCAATTTTCACCGTGGTGAAAATTGATTTTTTCGTGAAACACATTCTTTCTAGCGAAGCTAGAGTGATTCTCTTTCTTTCGGGTCGTCTTAGCACATAGGTTCAAAATAGCAGACACAAAGAATGGCTCAATCCCATGAAAATTACCAACATTGACGTCAAGATGCTTACCGGTGAAAGTCAAAAGGACAAGCACCCGCCTCTACAATGGTGCCTAGTTAGTATAGTGACCGATGCTGGAATTGAAGGTTCCTATATCACGAAGCCTTGGGTGGGTACGGAAATTCAAAACAGATTCAAAGCAGAGAAGGGAAGAATCGTGGGACTCGATCCACTCGAGAGATCCGCGCTCGAGCTTTTGTGGAAGGGCTTTCCCTATATGATGAATCCGGCAAACACGAACGTTCTGGGAACACTCGAGATCTGTCTTTGGGACATTGCCGGCAAATACTTCGAGGTTCCGGTATGCAAATTGCTTGGCCAAAGAAAGAATCGGATCCTTGCCTATGCTTCCGTACCGACTCTTCACACGAAAGAAGATTACGTTCGGCTTGCCGCAGAAATCAAGAAAATGGGATTCAAAGCACTAAAAATTCATCCCCCGCTAAAGGCAGAAATGGACATAGAGGTTTGCCGTGCTGTGAGAGAAACGGTCGGCGATGACCTAGTTCTGATGCTAGATTCGGTTTCTATTTACAATAGGTCTGAAGCCCTGAAGGTAGGTCGCGCGATAGATGAGCTCGACTTCCTGTGGTATGAAGATCCATTACCCACAACAGATATGGACGGTCTCGAAGATCTCTGTAGATCCATTGACTGCCAGGTTCTGATGGGCGAAAGACTGACTTCTATTACTGGGTACACCGAGTACATTCGTAGACATGCTACCGACGCGTTGCGCTGTTCGGCAGAACAGCTCGGAGGCATTTCCGCAGCCATGAAAGTCTCGAGTCTCGCCGAGTGTTTCGGGATGAACTGCGAACCTCACAGTTGGGGGCACGTACTCTATCAAGCAGCCAGCCTGCATGCAATGCTCTCGATGGACAATTGCAATTTCTTTGAGCTGCCGTTCTCGGAGGGAATCCAGAACACTGGGATGAAAGATCTGATTCGAATAAACAGCGAGGGGTACGTGGTCGCTCCGTCAAAATCCGGTCTTGGATTTGATCTCGACCAGGAGCAAATCGCCCGTCTAAGCGTTTGAGGAAATAGGATCTGTAGTATTTTTGCCAGAAATTCTATCAAGCAAAGAATCAGTAATGATCTTTCACAACGATTCTGTCAAACAACACGTAACCATGCTAGATACCATTCGGGCGGTTGAAGACTCTTTCAGAGAAAATGGGACTGGTGGAGTTTCCAATCTTTCTACCAGTCTCCCAACCGGCCAAGGAGAGAAGAACGCTGTCCACATCAAGGCTGGCTATCTGTCTTCCAAGGGAATCGTCGCACTCAAAACTTCAGGTATCTTGATCCTATCGCGAGTTGGAACGCGAAGACCCCTAGCTATAATGGATTCGGCCCAGATCACTTGGCTACGGACTGGGGCTGCGGGTGGAGTCGCCGCAAAGTATCTAGCCCGCAAGGACTCAGAAAAAGTCGCGATCTTGGGCACGGGTAAACAAGGACGTGCACAATTGGTCGGGCTTCGCAACGTTCTACCCATAATCAGCCAAGTGGAAGCTTGGAGCCCAACCTCGCAAAAACGTGAGAAATTTGCAAATGAAATGAGCACCCTTCTGGGCTTGGATATCAAGCCCGCTGAAACAGTAAAGGATGCCGTAGCAGATGCAGATGTTATTGTTACAGCTACACCCTCCACCAAGCCGTTTCTACTTTCAGCCCATGTAAAGCCTGGATCTCACATTAATGCCATGGGTGCTGATCTTCCCGGAATGCAGGAGCTAGGTGCAGCACTTCTAGGAAAGAGTCGTATCTTCGTTGATGATTTTGGTGAGGCATCAAAAGTAGGCGCCATTAATGTCCCCTTTGCTGCCGGGGAGCTCGCGAGGGAAAAGATCTGCGGCACATTGGGAGAGGTAATAGCAGGTAAGATTCGGGGGAGGATCTCAGATAAAGACATCACAGTCTTCGACAGCAGCGGATTGGGAATGCAGGATGCCGCTCTAGCTTCCTGGATCTATGAGAAACGCGAGGCCATCCCTCACGACTCAATCTCACTATGATTCGAACCCTTGTTGGCTAGAAAAAGTGCAAGGGCAGGAACGGAACTGATCCGTTCCCTATGGTTGACAGTTTTTTATTAGAGACTAGCTCTTTGTGATCCAGAAGTATAGCAAAGTCCCGAATCCTCCGATTACGGGATTCTCTTGATACTGAACTCCACTAAGCCACGACCTCCAGTACCAGAAGAAGTTCTGCTGGTAGAGCATCGTGAGCATTCCCAGATCGATTGCGTACTCTTGGACTATCCTATACCCCTCCGCCCTGACCGCCGGATTAGCGCTGTTGTCAGCAAGAGTAAGATTCCCGTTCAGCCAAGAATCAATCTGTGCTTGAGTGTAACCTGTACCGTTGATCATCACCATGTTTGCCGTATTGTTTGGTGCCTGTGAAGCGAAGGTCGTTACATTCCATCCATTTCCTTCGGCAAAGCCGAAAACGTTCTGTTTCAGTATAATGTCGATTGAGTCACGAGGATCTGGACTGCCCGGTTCTTGGTTCTGCCAGTAGACTGCCATTGGATCCGTTCCGCCGATTACATTGCCGATTTCTTGGCCGTGCGGAAGCTGGACCGGTTTGGCAGTGATGTTTCCTCCGCTTATCTCAGATAATGTCTGAGCCCATTCTTCGCTAGCTGCTAAGGTGACGGTATCCCCTGTTAGTGAAATTATAGGGACAGTAATCTTTTGATCGTGCCAAGCAGATTCGGAGAAATTAGCTTTGGCAGCTGCCAGATTTTGTTGTGGGAGGCCGCCTAACTGACTACAGGGAACAGCGTAGGCCTCACCGGTAGGTATTGTTGTGCATGTAGGCGAACCAAAAGTAGTGTTGTACAATTTGTTCCCCAGAATATTATTCAGGAAACCACTATAATCGAATGCATCAATCCAAGCGTATCTCGTCGGAAGATCTGCAAAGTAGTTCGCAGGCTCGTTGTATCCACTTCCAAGTTGCTGGGTTTCTACGCTCTTGTAAACGAAGATGTTGAAGAGATAGAAGAATAGATTCAGGGATTGGAAGCTGTGGATATCCACAATACCCTGCGATTGAAGCGAATTCAAAATAGGAAAATCTGAAGGTGGTAAGCCGTTCAGTCCACCTACTGAGTCTGCCTGCCCATCCTCAAGCTGTAGGAGAGCTGTTTCAGGAACCTTGACATAGTTAATTACGACAGTGAAGTTCACAGGTGCAATACCCGGAACTCCGCCGTAATGCGGGTTGGGAACGAGAACTGCTGACTGACCCGGGGTATAGGACTGAAGCATGAAGGGTCCAGAGCCCACCGGTTTGAACTGCATAGCAGTATTGTAATCTGCGGGGTTGACTTCCTGTTCCCAAGTATACCAGTTGCTCTGGGTGAAACCTGCCCCGACTGAGTCAGCGTACTTTGCATCTACGATGCCATATCCAAAACCTACAACGGATAAGGAGGCGAAGACATAGTTCGGGTTCATGGGTCGGTTAAAGTGGAGTGTCACAGAGTTGGATGAATTGTCGTAAGTGATGACCGAAGTAACAGTGGAGTATGACGCATTACCGGTAGGATTGACAGTGCCGTTTTCAGCTCCTGGGATCAGGTATTGGGCAAACTGACCACCGGTTGCAAGTCCAGAACCAGACTGCGCGAACCCAATCTCTCTCACCAAGCTGAACCAAACATCGTATGCACTGACAGGATCACCGTTGGAGAAGTACTGGTTGGTTCTGATCGTGAAAGTATAGTTCATGTCATCTGGAGTAATCTGGCCGTTAGCCACCGATGGAAGTTGCGTGGCGAGTACTGGAATAAACGAGGTAGTAGAGGAACCGTTGTAAAGCACGATACTTTGGTAAATGTTGTACGGTACTTCTTGGCTGATCGCGTCAGATACAGCTTGAGGATCGAAAGTCACTGGCGACCCGCCGCTGAGTACGTCTTCGGTGATAACTCCGGGGTTCAGAACTTTGGAGCTCACACTTCGCAGGGCAAAGGCTAGGCTTGAAGATGTAACAGCAATAGTTCGGTCAGTGGTAACTGAGAAAGTACTGCTTGTGCCGTTTTCCATAGTCGTGAGTGCTAGAGTGATAGTGTAAATTCCCGGCGATGAATAAGATGTCGTCAGATTTTGCGCCGGGAGAAAAGTAGTACTGTTAGCAGGAACCGTCTGAGTCTGTCCATTACCGAAATTCCAAGCATAGCTCTCGACCGTCCAATTGGTATTCCCTGGAGTTTCCAGAAAACCACCAAAAACGTGGACCGTTTCGCCAACATTGAATATCGGTTCCTTGGCGTTCAATGAAGGCTGAAAATCAATCGTCGGCACCGACGCAATTTGCCCTTGTGCCACTGTCAGATTTGTCTGCACGGTAATAGGGTACAGAGAACCATAGTTCGTAGCCGAACCCGTAGAAGAAGAGAGGAACCTTTGCTCACTCGCACTCACCTGAGCGGAAACGAGATAAGATCCTCCATTTGTATAAGCGTGGGTTGTCGCACCAGTGCTTGTAGTTTGATTCATTCCATCACCGAAATTCCAAGCAACTGACGAGATCGATCCACTGGAATTTTGATTCACGGTAAAAGGAACGGATTGACCCGTCGAATAAATGGCCCCTGGTGAAGAGATATTGAAAGATACGGAAAGGGGACCTGATACAGTTACCAGTAGTATAGCTATTACCGCAGCAACTATGATGATTACAGCAACGACAACAGCTAGAATTTTATTTATCGCAGAGGTTGAATTTGACCGCGCAATTATCATACAGAGCAGGCCTAAAAAAAGCCTGATTATAAATGTTAACTAGATTTCCTGAGGAGAGCTTGGGGTTTCAAAAGTTTCCTTTGAAAGCGCTTCCAACCTCAGCTACAAAATGTCATCCAGAAATTCTCCGAACCACTTTTGGATTTTGTTCTTGGAGAATTCTTTTTGGTCAAACAAAAATTCCGCCTACCGAATTTATCAACGTGAATTTTTTGCCTAAATTGCGCATAGACTTAATTAGATAGTCGGTCGTTTCCGATCGCGTTGAAATTACGGTACTACGTTTTGCGACGTATACTACTGACAATTCCAACGTTGCTTGGGCTGACACTGATAATCTTCGTACTACTTCATGTGGGGGGAAATGCTCGATTAATCGGGGCCTACGTCAAGCCTTCCAGCGTGGTGCCAATTGCGCAGCAAGAAGCTGCAGTTAATGCTCAGCTCCATCTGAATTCGCCACTAATCGTTCAATACTTTTACTGGTTGTCAGCTTTCTTACAGGGTAACTGGGGACAGACCAGCACTTCAGTCTACCAAGGTACGGTGATCGGTGCAATCACACTGTTCTATCCGAATACGATCGTCCTTGCAGTTTTTGCCGCCATTTTGATAGCAGTCATAGGGATTCCTTTGGGTGTTGCTTCGGCAGTGCGGAAGGATTCAATCTTCGACCAGCTTACTAGAGTGATTTCCTTCGCCGGTTTTTCGATTCCAGTCTATTGGCTTGGCTTACTGTTGTTGATCGTATTTGCTAGTTCCAATGTCTCGCCATATCTCAATCTGTTTCCGATAGGAGGTGTCGTCGATGCGAGATTGATAGGATCGGCGACCTGGTTTCAGGGAGGAATTTCGTATCCTACCCATTTGCTGCTGCTCGATGCCTTGATCAATGGTAGGCCAGACATTTTCCTGGATGCCCTCTGGCATCTTGTACTTCCGGTCCTGACTTTGACATTTGGCGTCATCGCATCGATCCTCCGGGTAACTAGATCCAGCATGCAGGACTCTCTTAACCAGGATTACATCAGAACAGCTAGAGCGAAGGGACTTAGTGAGAAAATGGTGATCAATGTTCATGCCCGACGTAACGCGATGATCCCAGTAGTTACTCTTATGGGATTTCTGATTGCAAATTTGCTCGGTGGTGTTGTGTTGACGGAGACTGTTTTCAATTATATTGGACTCGGCTACTGGGCGACTCAGGCCCTGATCAATGGCGACGTGGGAGGAATCATGGGGGTAACCTTCATTTTTGGAGTAACTTACGTCTTCGCCAATTTGGGTGCGGACATTGTCTACGGCTTCATGGATCCCAGAATAAGATACTAGCACGGAATTGAAGGCCACTCTTGGAAGATCCTTCTATTCTCGAAAAGTCTGACGAATCTCAGACTCGGTTTCAAAGATACTCACTGACTCTCAGAATTCTCTTTGAGAGTCCTCCTGCTATTGCTGGTTTTGTAATCATACTAGTGTACTCTGCGATCGCGGTTATTGACTACGTTGATCCCCATCTCATTGGAGTGCCTAACTCCAACACGATGGTTCCAAATTTCGCAAATCCCGTACCTTCTCCACCGGTTTGGCCTACACATATTTTTGGAACGACGTTTCCCGGAATTGATCTGTACCAGGCAATCATGGCCGCGATTAGAATCGACATCTGGTACTCCTTGTTAATCGTCCTCGCGGGAGCAGCTATTGGTACTGTAATCGGAGTCGCCGCTGCTTACCTTGGAGGATATTTTGATGAAGCGCTCATGCGCTTTACAGATCTGTTCATCAGCATTCCCTTTCTAGTATTTGCTATAGCTGTTGGCTTCTTCTTAGGCAGGGCCATCAATGACATCAGCTTAGCCATTGCTGTTGTCTGGTGGCCACTGTATGCTCGTTACGCGCGTGGTCAAGCGCTTTCGGTTAAAGAAAACATGTACATTGAAGCATCCAAGGCAAGCGGAGTCAGTGGGTGGGGAATAGTTTCCAAGCACATTATCCCAAATGTTCTAACTCCTATTTTCGTCCAGATCTCGCTAGATTTGGGGACCATCGTCCAGATCTTTGCCGGCCTCAATTTCATCGGGTTTGCGTCGTCGAACACATTGCTGCCGGAGCTCGGGACTCTGATCTCAGATGGATTTCAATACGCAGTATCCGCTCCATGGGTAGTCCTTTACCCTGGCATTGCACTGTTAATCTTTACAATCGGAATGAACTTGTTTGGAGACGGATTGAGGGATGCTCTTGACCCAAGAAACAGAACTTGATCGCAAGAATATTTCTCGCGATCAGGAGTCGCTTCTCTCGGTTGAAGATCTCAAAATTAGTTTTGTAACTCGTGGCGGAGTCATCCATGCGATCGAGGGAGTATCCTTCCGCATGAAGCATGGAGAAACGCTTGGTCTTGTGGGAGAAACCGGCTGCGGGAAATCTCAGACGGCCTTTGCCATAATGAGGTTGACTCCGCCCCGTGGAATAATCGAAGATGGAAAGATCCTATTCGATGGAAGGAATCTTACCAAAAATATCAGGAACGAAATGAAAATCGTTCGTCGGAGAGGACGGACGAAGCTCAAGCGAAACAACTCTGCTCTCAAAAAAATGAATGCGGAGATGAGCAAGGTCAGAGGAAACGAAATCTCGATTATCTTTCAAGAACCGATGACCTCACTCAATCCTGTCTACAAGATCGGCAGACAAATTTCTGAGGTTCTGCTACAGCATAGTATGGACGTTCTCGTGGAACGTATACTGACGCGAAAGGGTCTCACTAAGGAACAGCTGAGTGGTATCGCACGGAAATTTTTCGAGTCGACCCGCACCAAGGATCAATTGCACATTATTCTTCAGCGAGAAAATCTGTTGTCCCTTGAAGACCAGATCTGGCATATCCTGGATCGACCAGATATCGGTCAGGAGCAGAAGAGAGATGAGTTAATTCAATTGGGAAACGACAAAATTAGTGAATCCTCTCTGCGATTTTTGCGTGCAGTCAAGGGAGCCGACGGCCGAATTCCTTCAACGTACAGGATTCAGTCGAAGCTGCCTGAAGTTCGAAAGCGTTACTTAGGAATAATTGAGAAGGAGGCAACCACAGTTTCTTTTGAGCTACTTTCAGCAGTCAGGATGCCCAATGCATCTAGTGTCCTGACCCAATATCCTCACGAACTAAGCGGCGGAATGAGGCAGCGAGTAATGATAGCGATGGCAATCGCTGCAAAGCCCAAGCTCGTGATTGCTGACGAACCCACGTCGGCATTAGATGTTACTGTACAGGCACAAATTCTTGAACTTTTGCGACAGCTTAAGGCTGCCAGTGATACTTCCATCCTATTCATTTCCCATGACATGGGAATTATCGCGGAGATCTGTGATAAAGTCGGAGTCATGTACGCGGGAAATTTGGTCGAGATCGGCAATCTGGAAGAGATCTTTGACAATCCGAAGCATCCATACACCCAGGGACTCCTGGCTACCATACCAAAGTATGGCGAGAAACGGGAAACGCTTCAAACAATTCCTGGCTCGGTTCCCAATCTCATTCACCCTCCGTCTGGATGTCGGTTTATCGCACGCTGCAAGTTTGCTTTTGAGAAGTGTAATGAAAAGCCGCCTTGGATTGAAGATGGAAAGACCGGGCACGGAGTCCTTTGTTGGTTGTACGGCGAGAGTAATGAGAGAAATAATTGACTGCTGAGACTGTTCACGTTTTAGGAAGCGAATCTATCAGCTCTGATGAGGAGGATGGGCAAGATGTGTTTTTGCTCGGAGTGAACCTGAGAAAATATTTTCCTCTAAAAACCGGGCGTCTAGTTGGCAAGCCACCGAAGCTAAGAGCTGTAGATAACGTCACGATAGCCCTAAAGAAAGGCGAGATTACCGGACTTGTTGGCGAAAGCGGATGTGGGAAAACTACTCTTGGCAGGCTAATTCTTAGGTTGACAGATCCGACTTCCGGAGCCCTCTTTTTCGATGCGCCTGCAGATGAAACTAGAGAGTATCAAGATTTAGCACGAAAACGTAACGAAAGTGAACGGGACAATGATCAGAAAGACCAATTGACTCGGCAGATGAGGGTGATCGAAAAAAAGTTCTCGGTTTACAATTACAATCGTAAAATGATGAAAGATTTCCGGCGGAGAACTCACATCGTTTTTCAAGATCCGAACTCGTCTCTTGATCCCAGAATGATCGTTAGGGACATCATAGCCGAACCTCTTAGGGCACACAAGCAGGGAGGGAGTAGTAAGGAACTCAACCTCAAGGTAGATCAACTGTTGAAGGAGTGCGGACTAGGAGTGGAGTTTGGACGCAGATATCCACACGAGCTTTCAGGAGGGCAGAAACAAAGAGTAGCAATTGCGAGAGCTCTCGCGATCTCACCATCTCTTGTGGTCCTCGACGAGCCTACATCAGCTTTGGATGTTTCGGTCCAGGCACAAATTCTCAATCTGCTTCGGAAATTGAGGACCGAATTCAACCTGAGTTTTCTGTTTATCTCGCACAATCTGGTTGTAATTCGGCACATGTCTGACAGGATCATCGTTATGTATGCCGGAGAAATAGTAGAGACTGGACTAACGGAGGATATCTTCACAAAGCCGTTTCATCCCTACACGGTCGCCTTGCTTTCCGCTGTGCCGATTCCCGATCCGAAAACAAAAAGGGAGCGGATCATACTTGAAGGAGAAGTTCCAAATCTCGTCGATCCTCCCACGGGGTGTCGTTTTCACCCGCGTTGCCCCATGGCTTTCGAAATCTGCGGCTGGACAAGTTCGGAGGTGCTAGAAAGCTTTAGGGCAGTGTTAACTTCTGGTCGGTATCCCACGATAGCTGACAACATTCACTTAAACCAACTTGTCCTCGAAAGTGAATATTCGTTTAGAGCCATCTTCGAGAACACGGTCTCGGACGAGATCCTCCAAGAACTAAAACAAGCATTGGCCTCGGAAAAAAACAGGTTCGAGGGTAGAGCTCTCAAGGCGATCAAGGAAATAAAAAAGAACACTGACGCCGGGGACACTACTTTGGTGATGACTCTCTATGAATACTCCAGACCACAGCTGAGCAAACTGTCAGGGGAACACTATGTAGCGTGTCACCTCACCACAACCGCTGGGGACACCAATCAGATGAAGGAGAAAATTGTCATGACTGTTGTTAAGCAGCAAGAGCTCGTTTAAAGTCAAGCTCTAGTAATCCAAGTTCTCGTTCGTCATCTCTCTAGTCAACTTACGCTTGACGACAAAGTACAAGCGGTACTCCAAAAAACCTAGTATTACTATTGCCGAAATCACGAGTATGCCAGAAAAAATGTTGGGCAGCCAAACATAGATTTGAAAAATTAGGAAAACGTCTATTGCTAAAGCCGCCAGTATGTAGCTCCCTGTTACTAAGTCAGTAAGGACATACCTAAGGATCGACCGAGGAACTTCTTCCACCTGTGTTGAATCCTTTATGTCCTCCTTATGTGACGCAGACATTAGCCTCAAACATTGGAAATTCTCGCTTTTGCACCTAAATTTTTTTCCCTGCGAAAAATTTCCGGGGAGTTCTGGTCAGCCTCTCCGGACCGTCTCGTTTCAAGAGAAAAGTGTCCCCGACAATCATGAAACCAGAATTCTTGTCGTTGATGATCGCGTGAAGTACAAAGGTCATACCAGTATCAAATAATAGTGTTGATTGTGGTCTGATCCAATTCTCCGTGATCTCGAAACCAATCATGTGTCCCATATCTGCCGGAGAAATCGGGTCGTACCCAAATGATTGAATCTTTTCGACCATGAGATCAGCAATATCCCCAGTTCTGGCCCCCAATCGGATCTTCTCTAAGGCACGATCCGCGACCAGAATACACGCATCGGCCGAATCCCTAGCCTCCCGGCTCGGTTCACCCATTGCAACAGGCCGGTTAAGTTGAGTCCACATACCAAGCCGGGGAGTAATCTCGGTCGTTAGAATATCTCCTTCTGAAATTCTGTCAGGGCAGAGTTTGAACATTACATCCGGCCGCTTGCCGACACTGACCATATTGAAGGAATCAGAACAATGCCTTTGCATCATCTTATCTTGCATCGCACCCAAAATGGCATCACCCGTCAGCCCAATTCTGGTTTTTCGTACGACATACTCAAACACCTCGTCCGCCACTTGTGCTGAGGCCTTACTTTGCCCTAATGAAATTCCATCCTTTTGAAAGAGATATGCCTGAACCTGATCGCTCAAATCTAGTAGTTCGAATTCCTTGGCAAGTTCAAAGTAGAATTGAGCTGGGAGAATGTCCAGATTCGCCACTCCAAGAGTAGTATTGTTTACCCTTTCGCTCCCATCGTATGCGAGGAAATCTGTAATCAGCTCCTTGGCAGTCCTATAATCAGGAGCAATTCTGACATCCTTTACAACTGAATGTGTTTTGGCATAGAAATACTGAGTCGACCCTTGGACCAAGTGAAGTGCATTTTCTCTCGAGATACACACAATAGAGAATCCAAAATTTACATAATGATCACCCACCGCGTAGAAGAGCGAGCCCTGACGAAAAGGGTTAGCAAAGATTACTAGGGCGGAGACACGGGTCTCTCGTAAGAGTTTTCTGATTTTCAGAAATCGTCCATTCATTACTGAAATTTGTTTGCCTTTCATTCAGGTGGCGAGCTCCGAACCAGCGACTCAATCCATTGACAGGCCGCCGTCAATGGTCAGCGTTTCTCCCATTATGTAGGACGACCGATCCTCTGCAAGGAAAGCCACTGCATGGGCGACTTCCTCTGGAGTTGAAGGTCTCTTGAGGACACGCAAGTTGGAGATGTAATTCAGACGATCTGGATTACCGCCGGTCAACTGTTTGAACATGTCAGTTTCCACGTAAGAGGCTGCAACCGTGTTTACGTTGATCCCCTGAGGCCCAAGATACTTCGCCAGAGATCTTGCCAGGACAATCATTCCAGCCTTTGAGGCATAATATGCTAGACTAGCAGTTTTCCCCCCTGATTTTACGGAGGCACAAGAGATCATTATGATCTTGCCATATTTTTGGTTGACCATGTGTTTGGCAACTGCTTGAGTAAGAAGAAAGACCCCTTTGAGATTTACAGCAAATATCCGGTCCCATTCTTCTTCACTCAAATCAAAGAAATCTGTAACCTCGAGGATAGCTGCATTGTTTACCAAAATGTCAATCTTTCCAAAATCTCTTAGCACCTCATTGACCATTTTCAAAACAGCCGTCTTCTTCGAGATGTCAGCCAGATACGCTTCCGTCTTGGTTCCCTCGGCCTTGACGCGATTCAAACTATCCCTTAGTTTTATCGGGTTCGTTCCATTCAAGGCAACATCAGCCCCTCTGGAGGCAAACTCGTAGGCAATTTCTGCCCCGATGCCTCGCGAGGACCCGGTTACGAGAGCAACCTTTCCCTCAAAGTCCTTCTGTTGTTGTGGCGTACTAAAAGACCGCCAAACATCATCTTATTTCCCGCCTTGCCAGTTGCTCCAAAATCTGCGCAATGGCCTGGGTACCCTTTTCACCACCGTGGTCGGCCACCAACGCCCCAAATAGCTGATACGCGACGGAGGCGCCAAACAGCGGGATGTTATATTTCTCCGCCAGGCGAATCACGTATTTGAGATCTTTCTGGATGTGTGCGACCTTAAAACCTGGCTCAAAATCCCTTTGAAGAATCCTCGGCCCGAGATTTGCCAGATTCCATGAATTAGCGGCTCCACCTGTGAGTACGCGGATAAGATCCTTGCCATTTAGCCCGGCGGCTGTACCAAGCAGCAGCGCTTCTGAGGTTGCCAAAGTATGAATTGATACTGCAACCTGGTTGACGAGTTTAGTTGCCTGCCCTGAACCTGTTTCGCCCATGTAGACAATCTCCTTTCCCATGCATTTCAGAACTGGAAGGCATCTCTCAAAAGTTTCTTTCGGCCCTCCAACCATGATCGCCAGGGTGGCTTCTCTAGCACCTTTGTCTCCTCCACTTACCGGAGCATCGAGAAATCCCACTCCTTTCTCAGTTAACTTGGAAGCCACTTGGATTGAAGTGTCCGGAGAATTGGTTGACATATCTATCACCACACTTCCCGGCTTCGCAGTAGTAATCACGCCATCTTTACCAAGAATAATCTCCAGTACATCTGGGGCATCAGTTACCATATCAATTATGATATCAGAGTCACCAGCTAGCTCCCTTGGAGATGCCGCGAGATTTGCACCAGCGTTTTTTAGTTCCTCCATACCCTTCTTGCTGCGATTGAAGACAGTGACCGAATAACCATTCTGGATCAAATGTTTGGCCATTGACTTTCCCATCAAGCCCAGCCCAATGAATCCAATCTTTGTATTTTCAGGAGAAGTTGACATGATTTTCCTCGACAGATTTCATGTCATATTAATTACTTTGTTTAGATGACAGAAGGAGAATCGGGAAAATCGTTCTGGATGCCAAAAAGACCAAGTCACAATAACCTAGAAGAGTGGTTATCACTTGAGCTAGAAACAGACGTTAGGTTTTATACGAATTCGCAATCAGCTTGGGAACCATTGAAGATCGTTAAGAAAGATAACACTCGTCTTGCAGTGGACCCGAAGAGAACAGCTCTTTTGGTAGTTGATATGCAAGAAGCATTTCTAAGAAAGAGTTCTCGCTTCGTGTTAAAATCAGCATTTGGAACGGTGTCAGGAATTAATGCCCTAATTGAAACTTGCAGAAATCTTGGAGTGCCGGTAATTTTTACGAGGGTGCATCATGATGACATGGCTAGAGGTATTTACCCGTCCTTATTTCCGGATCATTTCGAAAAAGGCGAGCCATTGCTTAGGAAGGGAACAGAGCTATTCCAAATTTCAATCTCTGTGAAATTCAGAAAAGGAGATCGCATAATTGACAAGCCAAGGTATAGTGCTTTCTACCGTACCGATTTGGAGAAGCATCTAAGAAGAAATAGAATTAACACCATCATAGTAGTGGGCCTGGCGACCAATGTATGCTGTGAGTCTACAGTCAGAGATGCCTTTTTCCGCAATTTCAAACCCATTGTTGTCTCTGATCTGAACAGCACTTATTCGGAGGAATTGCAAAAAGCGAGTTTGAGGAC
>JASHXQ010000041.1 GCA_030043455.1 Nitrososphaerales archaeon
TGCCGTTCCATAGCTGAAGAGCCCTGAGAGAATTCCCGTATCGAAGACGAAAATTGCATTGTAGATTACCGCCACCGCAGTCATCGCTAGGACTGCGTAGATGGGAGTCCGAGTCCTAGGGTTGATGTCCGCGAAAGCAGCTGGTGCGACTCGATCGAAGGACCACGCAAACAAGTTTCTGCTTAGCATGAAAAGAATCGAGATGTTCATCATTTCAGCTGTGAGACCAAAGCCCAGGTTAAAGATGGAGACTAGCGCCGCATTCCGCGTCCAGTATAAGGAGAGGGCAGAAGCCAGAGGTGGCACTCCGCCGAGATACGGATAGTTACCAAAACCATTGTACCACATCGCAGCCGTGGAGTTGACGAACTTTGGCCCTTCCCCAAAATACTCCACGGCAATCAGGATCGTGGTGACCACAGCAAAGATCAGACTACCCACGAGTTGCGCAGTGACTTGCGACTTGCGGTTCTGTTTGACCTCGCCCGCAATGTAAGCAGATGCGTTGAAACCCAGATATGCTAGAAGCCCTAGGGCGGCTGCATAAAGCGTCGCGCTGGAGAACGCCGGGGGCACACCATTGTACACCGTACTGTACGTGGCCTGTCCAGTACTAATCACGGCGCTATAGGACATGTTCGACCCGGAGTAAGCGTTGAAATTATTGGTAAAAGTATTGACTCCGGCCGAAAGGACTACTGCGACAAAAATCACTCCAATGATAATCGCGATAAAAGTCCAGTACTTCACAATGATCGCGGTCAGCCTCGAACTCGCGATCACGATCAGCCCAGCGATGACGATGAAAATGGCAGACGAGATGAAGGCGCTGTTCGACGTCAACAGCGAGTTAGCGATGTTCACGTAGTTCGCGTTGTTGTAGAGCTGCCCTAGATCGTAAAACATCGGGGCAATGGACCATTGCCCAATCCAAGGGGCCACGGAACCCACGACTGACAGTACGATCAACGTAAAGGCAAAATTCGTACTGAATCCTATGCCAGGGTTAAAGACCCTGCTTACCCACACATAGTCTCCACCTGTTCTGGGGATACCAATCGAAAAAAGAACGTAAATTCCGATGACAGGTAGCACCAAGAGCAGCCCGATAAAAGGAGCAAGCAGCGGATTCGCGGAAGGATAGAAAGCGGGGGTAAACGCAATGACGTTAAACACATAGAGAATCCCCATCTGGTTGATCGACATACCCAGAGCTTCAAGTCCAGAGATCTGCCGGACGAGACCCGTGGCCTGCCTTACGAAAATCGGATTGCTAGTATTAGCACTCAAAGTCAGACTAAAACGGGACTGACCTCGGTTATATTAGGGTTGTTTTAATGCCTTAATTCTTGCACTATTCGGCAGTAATGGCATGCATTTCCGCATTTGTGAGCAGTTCTTAAACTGCAAATAGGGAATCGGAAGGAGAAGTTGGATCGATGAGCCAAAGTAGTGGGGAGCTATTTGACGTAACGCTGGAATTTGACTCGAAACAAGAAATGCGCGACGGGATAAAGCTCTCTGCTAATATTTTCAGGCCAGCTAGGAAAAATGAAAAGTTTCCGGTTATCGTAACTCGTTCCCCATACCAGACTGCCCCCGGGTTTCAAAAACGACTGTCGGACGAAGGCAAATTTTTCGCGCAGCGGGGTTACGTCTACGTACTGCAAGATTGTCGGGGGAAAAATGATTCCGAGGGTGAGTACCATCCTTTCTTTGATGATCCGACTGATGGATATGATACACTTGCTTGGTGCAACCAGCAGGAATGGTCTAGCGGAATTATTGGCACGATCGGAGCCTCGTACCGAGCATGGAATCAATGGGGTACCGCAGCCCTTCATCCTCCCGGATTGCAGGCAATGATTTCAATCGTAGCTCTGCCTGATCCTATTCTGAACGTACCCTTCCAAAACGGGGCTCTCGTACTATGGATGTCCGAATGGCTCGCGGGCGTCGAGGGCAAGAAAAATACTGAAACATCAATTTACGACTCTCTGGAATATTTCAAGCATCTACCGCTGTCTGACTTGGATCGAAGGTTCGGGAGAAACTCCAAGATCTGGAAGAACTGGATTGATCACCCCTCCGCTGACCAGTACTGGAAAAAATCCTTCTACATGGACAAGTATCATCTGATTGACATCCCTGCTCTGCATATCTCGGGATGGTACGATGATGATGTGATCGGGACATACATCAACTATACGAAAATGAGAAAGCTCGCTCCCTCCGAAAAGACAAGACAGAATCAGAAGCTCATCATCGGTCCCTGGCCGCACGCTGTCAATCTAACGAAGAAGTTAGGTCCGATGGATTTCGGCGATGCTGCAATCGTCGATCTCCAACGGATCAAGCTAGCCTGGTTCGATTACTGGCTCAAGGGAATTCAAAATGGAATTTTGGACGAACCCAAAGTAGACATTTTCGTGATGGGAAGAAATGAATGGAGAAAAGCAAACGAGTGGCCGTTCCCCGGAATCACATACCAAAAATATTTCCTACACAGTGAGGGAGGCTCGAACACCTCCTTTGGAAATGGAACCTTAACACCGATTCCACCGAAACGGGAGGATGTCGAGGAAGATGCGTACTCATACGATCCGCTCAACCCCTGTCCCAACATATACGACTCATCAACTACGCCCGCTGAAGCTCCCCACGATCAGCGGCCTATAGAGCTGCGAAATGATGTCCTGGTATACTCCACTCCGGCTTTGGACTCTGAAGTTGAGGTTTCCGGTCCTGTTCAAGTAACCCTGTACGCTTCAACATCTGCCACGGATACGGATTTCTGGGCGCAGCTTACGGACGTGTTTCCCA
>JASHXQ010000042.1 GCA_030043455.1 Nitrososphaerales archaeon
AACAACCAGCTCTTTTGTAAGCTTGAAGCTTCGAATTTCGAAGCGAATTCTCAGCTTTCAATACTCTGACGAAAACAAAATAAACCCACGTATCATGTCTCCTAAAATTGCCTTAATGCGGAGGATGGCGGGGATCATTTGCCAATTCTTGGAATCGGTGTTACTTCTTCCAAAGAATATACTCGGCCTCCTTCGAAAACCAAGGACACTTTTTGGATAGAAGCGCGCCCGCCTTATCCGGACACCCTCGGAGATCCGAGGCTCGTGGGGAAGTGGGTGGTCTTCGTTGCTCTCCGGAAGCTGGACGAGTCTTGGGAGAAAATCAAGAAATCTACCCTTGAGGCTCGCTTGGGGTTCCTATCAAAGTCCTCTACTGCCAAGAAAAATTTTGCGCCGAACGTTGTGCCCAGCAGGATGATCATGGTATACACCCACGATTACTACGACATGGACGACGTGCTCCGGGTGGGTCGCGAGCTGAATGACCTGGGTTTCGGGATTGGCAACCCGATGTACTATGAATCGGACGATACGAAATACGCTCATCGCAATGTGGTGAAGGGCGACTCGAATCTTTCGATGTACCGCTGCTTGAAGGGCAGATTCTGGTCGCGAGATGAAAAGAACAACTGGTCTGAAATCTGGTAAGTGCCCTAACCAGTTTTCTTTGTTTTCTTTTTCGCGTTGTGAGTCTCCGATATCTCGATCCTTTTCCGATAGGCTTCCAAGCCCCACTGGGTCATCTTTCCATTTTTGATCAGCTTCCGAGCTCTCTCAACATTTCCGGGAGTCCAAGAGCTTTCCGGTCTTCGGGGAGTGAATTTTCTTCCGAAGGAGGTGTCATCAATTTTCCGGATGCTAATGTCGATCCAGCCATAGGCAAGCGCGATATCTAGAGCTTCTTCGTAACTGAGGGTCTTCTCTCCCGAGTTTTTCCTCGCGAATGTTACCCACGCACCTGCTCGCCGATCGTGATTCAACTTTAGCCAAGATGGCCAATCAATGGAGTTTACATAGAGAAGTTCTCCGGGGCCGACTGGTCTTGTGTCCTTTTTCAATGCGTATCAAGAGGAGGTGTTGCCGGTCTATTTTATTGGGAGCTTCCCAACCGATTCTTATACAGAAGTTGTTGCGAAAGCGTATATGCAGGTACGTTGTCTTCACTGTGAGCAGCCTGAGAATAGATCATGAAGCTCCCGGGTTTTTCCAAGAAAAAACGCAAACAGGATCAGAAATCGGAAGAGCCCGTGATCAATTCTGAAGCAGACTGCGTACGTTGTTCGAAAAGAACCGCCAAGCTATTGATAGTTACTGGGCAGTGGGACTTTTACTACTGCTATCGCTGTCGTCGCTGGTCCCAGGCTAATTTTGAAGCTAGGCAGATTCTGGAGCCGGTCGAGGATGCCCGGATGGAAAAGTCTCTAACCTGGTTCTGGAGAACGGAGAGCGAGTTGATGCAGGAAAACGTGCGGGCGATGGCGTGGATGCATTCGGTCATCTGGGGCAAAGACGATAACGACGAAGAGAGCAAGCTCGTCTAAGCTTTCTTTTTTACTCTGCCCGAATTTCACGACCCAATCTTTGTTTTGATCATCGATTTTCACAACCACTACTATCCCGAAGATTATGTGCGAGAGCTGAATTCGGGTGATGGGTACGCAAGGGTATCTAGCGATGATCAGGGACGGGAGATCATCCAATATACCGGAGATTACAATGTGGTTGTGGGACCGCACGTAAAGCTGGAGGACCGGCTCGAAGCGATGGAAAGGTATGGGATCGACCTTCAGGTTCTTTCGCTTACCACTCCTGGCGTAGATCGAGAAGCCCCTGCTCGTGGTATCAAGCTTGCGAGAGCGGCGAACGATGGTTTTGGAAGGATCTGCGATAAATATCCGGATAAATTCCGGGCGCTAGCCTCCCTCCCTGTTCAAGACCCCGGGGCTTCTGTGGATGAGCTCGACAGAGCTGTTAAAGATCTAGGACTAAAGGGAGTGATGCTTTTTTCCAACGCGAACGGCAGAACTCTGGACTCGAAAGAGTTGATACCGATTTATGAAAAAGCTGCGCAGCTCGATGTACCTCTGTTTATCCACCCTACGAGTCCCCTGAACGACCGGGCGATGGGAGATTATCGCCTCATACCTATTATTGGCTTCACCGTTGATACCTCGCTCGCTTTATTCCGGCTTGTCTTCTCCGGAATACTGGAGCGGATTCCCAACCTGAAGATCGTCGTCGCGCATACGGGAGGAGTATTTCCCTATCTTCGAGGCAGGATCGAGATTGGCTTCAACGCTTATCCGGAGTGCAAAGTGAACATCTCATCGCCCCCTTCATTTTACTTCAAGAAAAATGTCTGGGTGGACACTGTCTGTTACGACGAGGATCTGCTAATGTCCACGTACTCCTTCCTAGGCCCAGACAGGATTCTTCTCGGTACCGATTTTCCTCATCAAATCAGCGACATGGCGAGCGCCGTTGGTCGCATAAGAGGACTGAAAATTCAGGATCGTGAAAAAGAAAAGATCCTCAGTGAAAACACTTCCCGGCTCTTAAAGCTCTAGAGGACCACGGCTTTGGAAGCAGAAGCTGATACTCTGCTTAAGCTCTTCAAGGAGCAAGGGATCGAATATACCTTGTACGAGCATGCTCCGGTCTATACATCAGAGGAAGCTTCCAGAGTACGGAACGTGGAGCTTAAGACCGGCGTGAAGGCGATGCTGGTCCGGGAGAAAGGTCCGGAAGCTAATTTCCTCCTCGCGGATATTGCAGCTGATCGTCGAATAGATTTCACCAAACTGGAAGCACTTGCCAAAGTGAAGCACTTTCGTTTCGCCACTCGCGAGGAAGTTCTAGCTCGAACGAAGTGTGAACCCGGATCTGTTCACCCCATAGGGCGCCTCTTCGGCATCCCCACTTATCTGGACAATACGGTTCTCGATAACCAGTTCGTGAATTTCAACATCGGCATGCTCACCAAAAGTGTGAAGATCCTCTCCCAAGATCTCCTGAAAGCGATGGAGCCGAACCTGATCAGCGATTTCTCCAAACCTTGAGGTTTTGTAGATTCCAAGGATCGACAAAACTGAAACATTTAATCCTCACAGAAAATTGCGGATGAAGTCTTGTCCTCAGTAATTCTAGAAATTGATGGTGAGCAATTTTCGGGGATTCTGCATCCGGAAAAAGCTCCGAAGACGGTAGGGGCTCTTTTGAAACTGTTGCCCTACCAAACCAGAGTTATTCACGCGAGGTTCAGCGGCGAAGCTATGTGGACTCCACTCCCGACAGATTTCCCTGTGGATGTCCCTCTGGAGAATCAGACGAGTTATCCGTCGAAGGGAGAGCTGCTATACTATCCGGGTTTTGTCAGCGAGAAGGAAGTCCTGATTCCGTACGGTGCGGCCGTATTCTCCAGCAGAGTTGGTCAGTTGCCGGGAAATCATTTTGCAACAATCACGGATAATCTGGATAAACTCGCGGAGATGGGGAAGAAAGTTCTCTGGGAAGGCGCCAAGAATATCACCTTCCGCAAGGGATCTTCCTAGAGGGCTTTCGCTTGCGCTGACTTCCTGGAACTCTTAAAACAACTGTGCCGGATTCCGGCGCAGTAACACAATCATGACCGACTTTCGAAAGGTGGGCGTGGGTCTCGTAGGCGTTGGTGCCATGGGCCGTGTCCATGCCGAAAACGTGGCGTTGAAAATTCCTCACGCAAGGCTCGTTGCAATCGCGGATGCAATCGTAGAACCTGCGCGCAAGGTCGCCGCGAGTCTGAATGTGGGCACTGTCTATTCCGATTTTTCTGGTCTGATCGACGACAAAAATGTTGAAGCGATCCTCATCGTGGTTCCACCGTACCTGAAGAAGGACATGATCGTAAAGGCTGCAAGAGCGGGCAAACACGTCTTTGTTGAAAAACCCATGACGCTTTCTTCGAAGGACGCGGATGAAATAATCCGGGAGACGGACAAAGCGGGAGTGAAAATTCAGGTGGGATATCAGAGGAGGTTTGATCTTTCTTTTCGCAGGGCCGAGCAGGCGATCCGGGACGGAAAGATCGGCAGGATCCTCATGATGTCTTCCCATACTCGCGATCCTCCAGGCTTGTCGCCGAATTATTATCTCGACTTTGCAAAGAGCGGCGGGATTATGGCGGACACCTGCAGTCACGATTTTGATGTGATCCGCTGGCTCTCTGGGGGCGAGGTGGCCAAGGTGTACGCCGACGGGGAAATACTGGTCTACCACAAGGAATTGGATCCTTCGGGAATCCCAGACCACGTGGTGGTGACGCTTACTCTAAAGGACGGGGCCATGGCTCACATTGATTCGTGCGCCTACGCGGTCTATGGCTACGACGTACAGGCCGAAGTAATCGGGATGAAGGGTGCGGCTTTCGTAGGCATAGGCGAGAGGTACGCAACGACTATCTTGGACGAGGCAGGCCATCACGGCGAATATCCTGCATCTTACGCGGAGAGATTCGGCCAGGCCTACCATGACGAAGTGGAGGACTTTGTCGATTGCATTATTCACAATAGAACACCGCGAGTGAGTGCCAGGGATGGAAAGGCTGCGATCGAGATTGGCTTTGCAGCGGACGAATCCATGAAAAGGAAGGCCCCTGTAACGATGGATAACTAGGATATTGCTTTATTACCGGCTGCGGATTTTTCCGCAGTGGCAATTCCGTTAAATAAGCTCTGACCCGCCTGCTCGCAAGAGCCCGTGTTGATTTCCAAAAATCGGTTGAAGGGTAATGTGAAAGCTATTTCGAGAATGGTCGCAGTTGTAGCGATCATTGTGATCATCCTTATCATCGCGGTTGCTGGGGTTTATGTGGCGACGAGCAAGTCTTCGACCACTACTCCCACGACCTCTTCATCAAGCAGCAGTTCTTCATCCTCTGTGTCTAGTTCTTCGTCCTCCACTTCGGTGGCAAGTTCTAGTAGCTCGATGGTCTCCACTTCAAGCTCGGCATCGAGTCCTACTTCTTCGAACACCACTTCCTCCGGTCAACCCTTCAGACAGACCCTTACGATAGATGATGTCTTTTGGCCAGCGGGAGACCTGAACCAGCTAAATGCCCTGGGCGAAATTCCGTATCCCAACTGGCTAACTTACACCGTATACCAATCTCTAGTCACTGAAAACGGGAGCGCCCTCTATGATCAAGGCACGGTCCAACCCGAGCCCATGCTCGCGCAGAATTGGACCGTCTCGCCTGACGGAAGAACGTACACCTTCAATCTGAGACCCGGAGTCACTTTCTCTGACGGCAACCCACTGAACGCCTATCAGGTCTGGGGCGAAATGTACGGCTTTTACTATCTTTCCTTCAACAGCTCTTCGTGGATGCTTTCCTACAACGTCTTCAATATGTCGACTGCAGACTTCGGACCGGCAACCCTCGCCTTAATGAACACGAGCTCCACCGCCCTAATTAATCCGAGCCCGCAGCTGCTAAGTATCATGGAGAACTCCTCCTGGCCGATCTACGTTACGGGTAACGAATCGATCGCCTTCCACCTACAAAATCCCTTTGAGTGGTTCGTGGACCTCTTCCCTGTGTACACAGGGCTGATTTTCGACACCCAGTGGTTGCTAAACAACGGTGGCTTTGGGACTCCGACACAATACAATACTTACTTCAACCAGCATCCGATTCCAGGGACTGGGCCCTACGAGGTCACTAATGTGGTGGAAGACTCTTACGTGCAATTTACACAGAATCCCACCTACTGGGGTGCGAACCTAACCCAGGCGCAGATTCAGGCAAACCCCTATCTTGATCCAGGGCACGCAAAGAACGTAATCGTAAAGTGGGTGCAGGATGATGTTACACGTTATTCAGATCTCGCTTCGGGAAGCTCTCAGGTCGTCGGCATTCTTGCAGCGGACTGGCCGTTAATCCAGCAGAATACCCAGACTTATTCTTACTTTACAATGCCGGCAAATTCGATGCTCTTCGTGGGGATCGCGATGAATACTCTGAGATATCCTACCAACATTACTGATGTGCGTGATGCTATCGTCCACGCGATAAACTACAGTGCAATATCCAACCAGGTATTCTTCAATGGATTGAATCCCATGATGGGCCCAGAATATCCCGCCCAATCCCAGTATTACGACCTCGGGAATCTACCACCCTATCAGTACAACTTGACAGAAGCGCAAATGTACATGAATGAGTCGGGAGTTAACACTGCCAATCTGCCAGCTTTGGAATTCAGAGTGGTTGCCGGATGCAGTTACTGCGAATCTGCGGCAGAGGTGGTTCAGGCCGATCTAGCACAGATTGGGCTAACCATCAATGTTGAGGTAACCGAGCCAAATGAATACCAACTGCCGTACATCGGCGGTGCCAGTTCCTATGCAGCTGGAGTGAATGCTAGTCAGACCATAGCGCAGCTTTCCTGGTTTGGAACGGGTACCTTCGCCCCAGCAGCTCCAGATCCGGCCGACGCGTGGCTACTCTTCGTAAACAATCAGACTGCGTCCAACAACTGGGCTCTTTACTCGAACCCCACAGTGCAGACCTGTGTCAATGACTGGACTAATGGTGCGAGCAACTCGACGCTGGTAGCTGCTTGTACTGCAGCACAGTTACAAGTCTACAACGATGCTCCCTACATCTTCCTTGGTACCCTGAAGCTCGTCTTCGGTGCGGGTTCAATCGTTTGGAACAAGAACGTGGTCAAGAGCATGCTCCTCGATCCGGTCTACACTGGGCAGAGCTCCACAGCTCTTTTCAATACAATCCAGTTCGTTTCAAGCGGTTAGTTAGCGGAGATTTTTTCGACTCCGCCTAACTACTACAGAGGAGCCCGGATAGAAAATGAAACTTTCAGTGACTACGTACCCTTGGGGGAAGTTGCAGACACCTCGACAGCTCGCCAAAATATTGGGGGAAATCAAAAACATGGGATTCGAAGGAGTGGGCCTGGAATTCGATCTTCTTCCTCCGGCTATAAAGAAAAACCCTACCAAACTGCCTTCCATAGTCCAAACCGCACAATTGGAGAACGGCGGCACCTACTCTCCGGGTACACTGACTAGAATCCAGTGGGCTAAAAAGTCAGAGACTCCTTTGATTTGGTTTTCGCTTAAAGCTCCCGACAGGAAAACAGCTCTCGAAAAAGTGCGGAGGTTTGCGAAGACCGCGAGCGAGAACGGAGTCACGGCGTCGCTACACAACGAGCTCTATTCCTCCTTTCAGACCCCTTCTGAGCTGAAACAGGCGATGAGTCAGATCAAAGAGCTAACCATGTGCCTCGATACGGCTCACGGTACGGCAGCCGGCGTGGATATTGTGAAAACCATCGACGAGTACAGGGATCGTATAACTCTCGTGCATCTGAAGGATTTACGGGCGAAAATTCCGATGAACAAAGTCGTCTTTGAAAGAGATTTCGTGAATGTGGGCCGCGGGATCATTGAATTGCAATCAATCGTCAACAAATTGAAGGACGTGGGTTATTCGGGAGAACTAATGCTGGAAATAGAAGCTTTGCAAGGCGAGGATCCAGGCCCAGTCGTCCTTGAGGGTTATAACTACGCGCGAAAACTTCTCGGCTCTTGAACGAGTTAGGGCGCTAAGCTTTACTATCCATCTCCGATAGTTCGGAAGCAGAGCTGACTATTAAGGTATGCTATAGCCAATCAGTTTGTCAATACTCCGTCAAGACATTCGCCAAGCCCCAAACTGCAACAAAATTGAAATAGCGCGATCGGCGTAGCGGGGTTAGACACGCCTGTTTGAATACTGTGAGCTTCATACTTAGAAGGCTCTTTCTGGCGATCTTTGTACTCATAGGAGTAATCACGATCACCTTCATCCTATCCCACAGTCTCGGAGGAAATCCGATCGTGGCCTGGCTGGGGAAATCCGCGAGCCTGCACCCACAACTCGCGAAGGCATACGAGATCAAGTATCATCTTAACGATCCACTCTATGTCCAGTACTATTACTACATCTCCGGATTGCTCCAGGACAACCTGGGCTTTTCTCCCTCCCGGGGATTTGTACCGGTGACTACCGTTATAGCTCAGACCCTTCCCTATACCTTGCAGATCGCTTTCTTTGCGATCGTGATCAGCATCGTTCTGGGAGTTCTACTGGGAGTCGTTGCTTCCAGATACCATCATTCGCCGGCTGACAAGAGCATCCGGGCGTTTTATCTTGCGGGTATTTCCTCGCCCTCATTTTTTATCGCACTCGTTCTTTTGA
>JASHXQ010000043.1 GCA_030043455.1 Nitrososphaerales archaeon
GTTCGATCACACCATCAGCAGTAGGGTAATCCGGACTCTAAAATTCAATGGCGAAGAGTCGAGTGAGTTTTACATGAATGCCGCGACGCTGGGAGAACAGGGCATCCCGGTGATCCTTGTGGCAGGTGACAGCGCGCTCCTTGCCGAGGATGTGGCCAAGCACACTCCTTGGGCTGTGCGGGTCCCCCTTAAGGAAAGCCTCGGCCGCTACGCCGCAATTTCCCCTTCGATGGATCAGGTAAGAAGGAACATCCGCAGTGGAGTGAAAGAAGCCGTCGCAAATTTCGATAGTGACAGTGCAGATCTCTTGAAACTGAATACGCCGGTGGAGACTGAAATTTATTTCACGAATTCGGAATTTGCGCACATCGCTTCCCACCTACCTGGCTCCCGACGAATCGGAGGCTGGGGTGTTAGATTTACGGCGCCCACGATGGAGGAAGCCTATCGAGTCACCCAGCTTCTCGTCTTCGCATCGAGCGGAGTCGATGCTGGCGTCAACAGAGAATGAAAACTTCCCAGACTATTGTTTGAGCGCTTGTTGCTCAATCATCGTGGGCTTTGGAGCTTTGTTCTGGAAGCTGTCCGCAAAGTGGCAGGCTGACCAGTGCCCCATTTTCACTTCCAGTAGCTCGGGTTCCGTGCTCTTGCAGATCTCTTCAGCGTAAGGACACCTAGGGTGGAACCGGCATCCGCTGGGCACCCGTACGGCGCTCGGGACTTCCCCCTTCACCTGATCTTCGGAGGCAATCTTCTTGTCGGGATCCGGCTGGGGGACGGAAGAAATGAGAGCCAGGGTATAGGGGTGCAAAGGTGTTTCGAGAACGTCCCTTACCTTTCCTATTTCGACAATCTTGCCGCTGTACATCACGGCCATGCGTTCCGCCATGTACTTCACTACGTTCACGTTGTGGCTGATGAAGAGGTAGCTCAACTTTCGCTCCTCCTGAATTCGCCGGAGCAGGTTGAGGATCTGCGTCTGGATGGAAGAATCCAAGGCACTAGTAGGTTCGTCCAAGACGATGAACCGGGGGTTCACGATCAGAGCCCTCGCGATTGCGATCCGTTGCCTCTGCCCGCCGCTAAACTCGTGCGGGAAGCGCATTAAGGTGTCTTCCGGCAGCCCTACGGATTTCAGGGCAGCATTCAGCATTGATTTAATCTCGGCATCACTTCGAGCTTCTTTGAACGCCATCAGGGGTTCGAGCACAATGTTCCTGAGCCGCTGCCTGGGATCGAGAGAAGACATCGGGTTTTGAAAGACAATCTGCATATCCTTTCGGATCTTGCGGAGCTGCTCTCCCTTCAGTTTCGTGATATCCTCACCGTCGAACAATACTTGACCTCCCGTGGGACGCTGGAGCATAAGCACCGTCCGCCCCAGAGTGGTCTTCCCTGAGCCGGATTCGCCAACTAGGCCCAGAGTTTCGTTCCGGCCGACCGAGAAAGTCACGTCATCTACGGCACGCACCCACAGCTTTTCCCGTCCCGCGAGCCGATCTGTTATGCCGGAGCGCACATTGTAGTATTTTTTGAGGCCCTTAGCTTCGACTATGGAGTCTATGACTTCTCCCAAGACCCAATCCTCCGGTGTCCTAGTTCGGTTCTTTGGATGCTGTAGGGGATCTCAGAAAACAGGCCACGCGATGTCCGGGCAAAACCTCTTCGAGCTCGGGATGCTCCACACTGCACTTTGCAAAAGCGTACTTGCATCTGGGGTGAAATCTGCAGCCCTCTGGGAGAGCTTTCAGATTGGGCACGTCCCCGCTGATAGCTTCGATCTTGCCCTCATCCTTGTAGCTGTGCGAGAACGACCTTAACAAACCTTCAGTATAGGGATGCAGACTGGAGTGAAACATCTCCCGGACTGATCCTTGTTCGACAATCTCACCGGCGTACATTACTACTACCTGATCAGCTATCTGAGCGGCGACGGCTAAATCATGCGTGATGAAGAGGATGGAGGTGCCGATCTCTTCCCGGAGCTCCCGCATTAGGAAGAGGACCTGCGCCTGGGTGGTAACATCTAGGGCTGAGGTGGGTTCGTCAGCAATCATGATCGAGGGCTTTTCCACGAGAGCCTCTGCAATCATTACTCGCTGCGCCATGCCGCCGCTAAGCTCGTGCGGATACTTGTCGATCACGCGCTCCGGATCGCTAATATGCACTCGCTTTAACGCTTCAACTGCCTCCTGAGAATATTTGCGATTTCTGCGTCCCAGCGAAGAGATTCCAGTTCCGGTCATTTTTTGTGTTAAACCCGGAGGGGCATAGCTCGCGTCAGGAGAACTGGTATCGTACGGCACGTGGTAGCTGGCTCGGCGCTTCGTCCGTTTCTCCCGGACGTCAATAGCTTCGCTCAGCTGTTGGCCAACCGAGTACACGGGATCCAGGGATGTCATAGGCTCTTGAAAGATCATGGAAATGCCGGTGCCACGCAGTTCCACCATTTCTTTTTCGTCCAGCTTCAAAAGATCTCTTCCCTCAAAAAAAATCTCGCCACCGCCCACTTCTGCCGGAGGCTTTTGAAGCAGGCCGATGATGGAGTAACCGAGAGTACTCTTGCCGCAGCCTGATTCACCCACGATCGCGATAATAGTGGACTTCGGCACATCTAAATTTACATTGGAAAGCGCCACTACATCTTTCTGGTAGGTCCGGTATTTCACCACCAGGTTGCGAATGCTGAGGACTTTCTCTGAACTAGTGCTAGGATTTTTCTGATCCAGCATAGGAACGTTTGCGCCCAAGCTTAGCTAAACAATCCCCTGACCTTTGGATCCAAAGCATCTCTCAAACCGTCCCCAAAGAGGCTGAAGCCTATAGCGACGATGAGAATAGTTAGGGCGGGGGCGATCGGGAACCATGGAGCACTCCTCAGGTACTGCTCTCCCTCTGCCGAAAGTAGTCCCCATTCCGGAACAGGTGGCTGCGCTCCCAGGCCGATAAAACTGAGCACGGAAAAAACCAGAATCACGTTTCCAATGTCCAGAGTGGCGTACACGAGTAAAGTCGGCAGGATGTTGGGGATGACGTGCCGGAAGATTATGAAGCGATTTTTCTGCCCCGCGGCCGTAGAGGCCTCCACGAACTGCTGAGACTTTATCGTAAGCGTTTCACCTCTCGCCAACCTCGTGTAGCTAGGCCACCAGATTGGCGCCAGTGCCAGAATCGTATGGGGTACGCTCGGCCCCAGAGAAGCTACAATCGCAAGGGCAAGGACCAGTCCCGGAAAAGCAAGGAAGATGTCCGTGACACGCATAATGACTTCTTCCACCACTCCCCCGACAAAGCCCGCCAGGCCGCCAACGAAGAGTCCTAGGATGATCGCCGAGCCGACTACCGCGAAGGAGACTTCTGCGTCGATGGGGAACGCGGCCAGAATTCGGGTCAGAAGATCTCTGCCAAGATCGTCCGTCCCGAGCAAGTGGTGAAGAGAAGGAGGCTGTAATAGAGTCGAGGGGGAAATCGCGTAGGGGCTAAAGGGCAAAATGGCATCATTAGACAGCCAGACTGCGAGGGCGATTAGGATGAAGACAGCAGCGATTACTGCCCCGACCAGAGTAACGTAGCTGGAGCGAAAGATCCTCCAAGTTATCCTGAGCTCCGCGGTATCGAAGGGCAGTCTCCTCGAGGGTTTCGGAATTTCCACAGTCTCTGTCAATGACCGATCTACACTTTGATCCGTGGATCAATGATCCCGTACAGGATATCGGCGATCAGGTTAGCAAAGACAACCCCCAGCGTGAAAAGGAAAGTAATTCCCATAACAGAGGGAAAGTCCAGGCTCTCGATCGACTGGGTAGCATAGTACCCAATCCCTGGCCAGACAAAGATCGTCTCAATTACTATCGTACCTCCCAGAAGGGAGCCGAGGAGGAGCCCCAATACCGTGGTGGTGGGGATCATAGCGTTCCTCACCGCATGTCTAAAGACGACGGTCCGGCCGCCCAGCCCCTTCGCGTACGACGCCCGGATAAAGTCTTTCCGAAACACCTCGAGCATGGAAGAACGCATTATCCTGGTCACAATCCCGAAATACGTTAGGGCAAGCGCGATCGCTGGTAGCACTATGTGCCACAACGAATCCTTGAGATCTACCCAGTTTCCATCAATTAGACTGTCGACTATGTACATCCCGGTGTGTCGGACGGGAGGCACGAGATTCGCCGAGAGTTCTCCGTTCGTGGGAAAGAGATTGAAGTAGTAACTGAAAACGAAGAGAAACAGTAGTGCCACAAAAAAAGGCGGAGAAGAGAATCCGGCGAGGTAGAGTATCCGAATGGAGTGATCAATTTTCTTGTTCTGGTAGATCGCCGCGATCACGCCAAGAGGGATACCAATAACGATCGTAATGATGATCGCGGCTATAGCAAGCTCCGCTGTGGCCGGAAAGTAGATCTCCAGGTCGTACAGCACGGGTCTGCCGGAAGTAGGGGAGGTTCCCCAGTTGCCGGTGACCAAATCTCTGAGATAGTAGAAGTATTGAATGTAGATCGGATCCTGGAGGTGGAACCGGGCAGAAAGCGCCGCAATCGCCGCAGCCGACGCTCGGGGGCCAGCCCATATTCTCGCTGGATCGGGAACTGTAACTCTTGAGATGATGAACGTGATGAAGGTGGTGCCTAAAAGAATGGGAATGATGAGGAGCAGTCGTCGAATTATGTAGCTAGCAAGACCCAATCGCTATCTCTCACTTTGGAAAGTGGGTGAGGACTCCTCTCCCGGGATTATCCGCAGGGAACTTCCAAGGAGCGGAGTAAGTTACTTCTCCCTGTTTAGGTACCGCACGCGCCCGTAATGGTCACGTTGTTGAAGTCAACGCCGTTGAAGGCGGTATTGTACCACAGACCGCCGACACAGTTGTTGAAGATTGTGGGCCCAATACCCGCACCCGGATCGTAGACGTCAAGGTCCTCACCGAGCCATATGAACCCGGCCTGCTGTACCAGATCGCTCGTGATTTGCGATATCTCTTGTGCTCTTAGCGTAGGATTCAGCTGTGAGTTACTCTCGTAAATCAAATTGAGAATTGTCTGGTTGTGGAAGTTGCCGAATGCGCCGAGAGCCGAGTCCACTATGAACTCGTACGCACTGAAATCGGGATAGTAGGTCCAGTTAATCATGACCATGTCTGAGGCTGAGGCATTCTGCCCAGGTGTGCCCTGAATCCCTACAATTGTGGCTTGGCTCACTTCCTGAGTCTGGACATTAATGCCAATGTTGGAAAGGTCCTGTTTGACGATCTGCACTACCAGCGCGGCGTAGGCGCTAGTATACCAAGTTAACGTGATCGTCGGCAGCCCCGCGCCGTTGGGATAACCGGCTTCGGCCAACAAGGCCTTAGCGTTGCTGACATTGTATGGCAGATTCTGAATCGAGCTGTTGTAATAGTTGAAAGTGCTTGGCATCGGTCCCACGACAGGAACCGCGTAGCCGTCGTATACTACGGATTGGATCTGGGACACATTAATCGCTTCCACGATTGCTTGCCTTACCAAGGTATTATTCGTGGGAGCTTTAAGCTGGTCGATGTTGATCCATTCGATCGAGCCCGAAATTCCAATGTTCGGAATGTAACACTCCTTGCACGCACTCAGCGTGGAGTTGATGTCGTTGAAGGACACGATCGAAGCATCTGACTTGCCTGTCTCGAGGTCTTCAGTCCGAGTGAGCTCGTCAGTCTTGTAATTGATAAGCACGTTCGGAATCTTTGCAGGGTCGAGAATCAAATTGTTGGTCATGTTCTGGGCCCAGTAGTGAGGATTCGCCTCCAGCAAAGAGTATTGGTTCGGCACGTAAGACTTCATGATGTAGGGTCCGTTCCCGACGGACGTTCCATTGACGGACATCCAAGAGTTGGGCTCGTTCGCTACGACACCACCGTTTTGCTGGACCACGTAAGGATCCACAAAGACCCACGGAGCTGTGTCCTCGCTTTGCAGGAAGGCTACGAAGGCGTTAGTCAGGTGGAATTGCACCTCTGTAGAATTAACCACCGTTACGGAATGATAACCCGTCGTGTTTTCCATGATGGACATCAAGGTCGAATTAGACCCCGGAGAGTTCTGTGCGTTGTCTAGCGAGTTTACATCACCCACAGTGACACCCGTCGTGTTCATGTAGATGTAGAAGATGAAATCCGCAGCCTGGTTGATCCACAGGTCTCTGTAAATGTTGTACCAGACCACGTAGGCGTTGAAGGGATCACCATTGCTGTAGTAGACTCCGCTTCTCAAAAAGAAAGTGTAAGTCAGGCCGTCTGAACTTTCATTCCAGCTAGACGCCATCACGGGTATCAAGGTTGTGCAAGCTGGATTCTGACAGAATGTCAGAGGCGGATCAACGTTCTGTGCGGTTTCAAGACCGTTGTTATCGATCGCTACTGCAGGATCTTCGGACGACGGGGCAGAACCCTCGTCCACTACCAGCTCTTGACCGCTGGGAGCACTGCTACTAGCACTTGAATTCGAACTAACTACGGAACTCGTCATGGATGACGAAGAAGAGGATGAAGAACTGGAAGATGTCGAAACCACCGAAGAAGACGAAGATGAACTTGTCACACTCGAAGTGGTCGTCCCCTTGGCAGTTGCAAGATATACTCCCGCAATTACGACTATGAGGATCACAACTATGATTACGGCGACAACTGTCGTCGCAATTCCACGAGACCTATTCTGGGGAAGGTACATTGATCAAGGCGCTCAACCCGGTTTATTTATACTTTGAACCATTTTGCAAGCACAGGCCTTTTAGAAAGAACTCTTGGGCTGCCTAGAAAATACGGCCAAGATCCTTTGCTCGACTAAAGATTCTGAGTAGTTCAGAACGTTGCCCAGACCTTAGCTAGGCTACAGCATATCTGACGAATTCGCTTTCGCAAGGATTACCGTGGGCAATCCAAGCCTCTCGTTTTTCAGGGACGTAGATCATCCCGTCCAGCGTCCTGCTCCAGTGGGACTTTGATCTTTTCTCGTTGACATGAGCGCAGATAGTATCCGGGCGATTTTCATGATCCCTCAAAATATTTTCGAGAACAGGACGGTTTAGTTTGCCTTTGTTGGCCTCGATCAAAGCTTGCATACGGTCACAGCGGGACACACTGTTTCTCCTGTACGCGTCACTCTTAGCTTCGGAAAAGCCTTCGACCGGACAGAAGATGTAGTGATTCGCATGGTAAAGTACATCGTCCGGTCGGGTGGTCTCAACCTTCATGGGATTCGACTCGACATTCGCAATCCCTTCAGGAGAGGCCATGATGAAGTTAAGAGCAAATGCACGGTCCGCTCTTTCAATGGCGTCCACCGCCCCATCCAGATCTTTCTGGTTCAGCACCTCTCTCGCCACACATAGCATGGGCACTCCAATCTTGGGCGCGTCAAAACCCAGCGCATTTAGGCAGAGACTCATTCCCGCGGAATTTATTCCCATCATTGTGGGAGCACCCGCATAAGTGTAGATTAGGGCATTGGGTGCATCCTTCTGGATATACCGGGTGAGAGTAGTGCAGTCGCCATCCAGCCATGGATCAATCCCTTCGTCGTTGTTTTGTCCGAGGTAAGTAAGACCATCGGATGTAGCCCCGTTGCGAACTGCAAAAGAAGTGCAAGCTCTGGCCAGCTTCGGGTAGAAAACCTCGTTGAAAGCCGCAATCATCATAATTTCTTCCATCTTCAGCTCGGAGCCTTCGGCAACCCCCTGGAGCTCCTGTGCAATATCCTCGGAGTAATCTCGGGTCGGCTGAATGTATTTAGCAGCCATCTCGAGAGCCTCGTCCTTTGATGTGTCGAAGTAGGTATTGTAAAAGTCGTAATGGGAGTTCAGTAAGCGTTTGATGAGCGCAGCATGATGCGAGCCGTACTTGTAGCCCCTTTCACTCGGGCTTCCGCTGACTTCCAAAATCTGGTAGGGTTTTACGCTCAAAAGTTGGGTCATGATATTTGCGAAAAATCTTTTCCGGATATTTACATATTTCCAATTTTTTTGAGCAATCCAGCTGATTTTTCAGAAATTCCTAGAATCTCGATACACTCAAACCGGATATCGAGTCGAAAAAAATTCTGCTGCGAGAATCTTCCGAATAAACAATGCTGGGGATTACCACATCTATGACTCGTACTGATAGTGTTGAATCAATTCCTTATCGAAGTGCAAAACTCGCTTCTGAAGG
>JASHXQ010000044.1 GCA_030043455.1 Nitrososphaerales archaeon
GGGTTACTGAGGAGTACCCAAAGTCTTGGAGGGTCCAGCCCGTCGGAACGTTGTCCGACGTTGTCCAGAAGGTGTCAATGCATGGTAATCCCCCGACATAGTCCACGCAGCCCTGCAACGAAGAAGTGGCGATTAGCCCTACCTGGGGGTTGAACAGGTTATTCACGACGTAGGTTGCCACTTCCTGAGAATTGGGATTCCAGTAGGGATTCTCACACTGTGGTGTGGTACACGTCGTTGTCGACGAAGTTGCTGTGGAGCTCGTCTCGGTCGAAGTAGAAGTTGACTCGGTCGAGGTTGAGCTAGTTGAACTGGTGGTTGAAGAACTGGAGGAGCTACTCGAAGTTGACTGGGTTGAAGAGGAGGTGCTCGATGTTACCGTAGTACTCGTAGTGGAAGTAGTAGAGGTGGTAGTACTCGAACCTGATCCTCCGTTAATCTCTTGCTGGAAGATCAAGATGCTCCGTCCATACTTCACTCCTCCACTGCCAATAGCAGGGTACAGCTGGTAGTTACCGGAAATTGTGTTTGATGGAGGAGGAGCGCGAATGGTCCAGTGGACTGCAAAAGAGGAGAAAGACAGACTAGGATCGCTACAGTGAGAATTAAAGTCAAACCAAGTCTGCTGTTCGGGGTTCACCAGTATAACGAGGTCGGCCTCTCCATTGCTGTGGAAAATGACCAGCCCACCGGTAATCGCGTAGGTGATGGATTGGCTCGAATCCGTCACAGCTAGGTTAATCCCTCTTAGCTCCGCACCTCCCGTATCGATCGAAGACTGATCGTCACCACTTCTGCACTGTCCCGATGGATACGAGCTGCCAGAGTAGGTCTGGCCGTGGTAATTCACATTCACGTATTGATCTAGCGTCGCTCCAGAGGTGGATTGGTGGAGATCTGCGCCCACGGTGGCGTAGGTAGAGCCCCAGCTGTTTGATGCAAATAGATAGAGACTGCTCGAAGAAGATTGCAAGTTCAAGGCCTGGACCCCGTCCGTACCGCTCCATGGAATAGAGCCCGTCTTGGAAGGATCAATGTGGAGATAATTGTACACTGCCTCGCTTCCGTGGCCATCCGGAATCATCCGAAGCGAGAGGGTCATTCCGGTAAATTGGAAGGCAACAGCCGGATCGTTTGAGTTGGCGATGTAGATAGGCATGTCGTCCTCAGAGCTTACCTGATGAACGCCGAGACCGGTAGCCGGAGCGTAGGCGTTGGACGCCACCGGACTAACAATAAATGGAATAACTGTAACCAATGCCATTAATCCCGTCACCAAGAGGACTTTGGTGACTGTGGAACTGGGGACTCTACGAGAGCTGCCACGAAGATGTAGATATTCGCCGACTTTGGTTTGAAGTCTTTTTCCCACTCTCATTCTCTTAATTGACCGTGAATTTGGAGCCTGCGTCCAATATTTGAGGTTCGAGGAGCTAGGACAGAAATTTTCCAGAGGGTGTACGAATCTGTACCATGATTTGTTTTCCGGAATTTATTTTCTCAGATTTAGGGCGGTTGCAAAATGACATTCCATTGCGTACTCCCTAAAAGTTGCAGGAGTTTAGGTGAGAAGCTCCTGAAATACAGCCCCGCTGGATGCGGAAGTGCATCGTCGGATAGTTACGTCCAGGAGAATCGAAATCATAGAGCAATTTTGAAATCTGGAAGGGTGGAGTAAGGCGGTTAGATTGGCCTCGCCTAACTCCAAATCATCATACAGCCTCAGGAGAGTCGCCGAGGATTTACGTTCACAAAAATTGGCAGTAGACGAGATTGTCCGTGAGGAGCTCGCCAAAATAGATAGCTATAGTAGCTTTAACGCTTTCGTGACTACCTTCGACCTAGATTCTGAGATACTATCTAAAAACTTGGCAAGAGCAAAATCTGTTATTGAAAAACAGGCTACCAAGAAGGGCTCGGTCGGAAGTGATCTCTTGGGCATCCCGTTTACGATCAAGGATAATGTCTTCGTCGCTGGGTACCGTACGACCGTGGGCTGTGTAGCGTTCAAAGATTTCGTACCAAACGTTAACGGAGATGTGTTCGATTTGTTTTATTCCCAAGGCGCTATTCCCCTCGGCAAGACCAACCTCCACGAGCTCGCCCTGGGACCAACAGGTTCTGCTTCTTATCTTGGACCGATAAGAAATGCTGTGGATTTCACCAGGGTCGCCGGTGGGTCCAGTGGTGGTTCCGCCGTATCGGTAGCGAAAGCCAAGTATGCGATAGCTACCATTGGTTCTGACACCGGCGGGTCGGTTAGAATTCCTGCCGCTCTGTGCGGCGTGTGTGGATTGAAACCGACGATTGGCGCCATAAGTTCGGCCGGAGTTTTTCCATTAAGTGTGACTCTGGATACGGTTGGGGTATTGGCGCGTACCGTGGATGACTTGGATTTCGTGTTGTCCAATATTTTGCCGAAAAGATTTGCTAAAGACAGCTCTAGGTCTCAAAGAGGAAAAAAGAAACTTCGTATTGGAATCCCGGGAAAACGGTACTTCGACGGTGCATCCAAATCCGTGTTGAAGGATTTCTGGCATGCGATCGATGAAATCCGGCAAGAGTTCGAAATCGTCGAGGGGATCTCCATTCCTGACGAGGAAAAAATTTCCCGGATCAGGAGATCCATCATGCTGAGAGAAGGGGCCTGGTTCTATGCTGAAGTTCTTGCGAACGAGGAGTACCGAGCGAAAATGGATCCGGACGTCCTAACCCCTCTTGACGCAGGAGGCAAGATAGGTGTCGTGGAAGCCATGCAGGCTGAGGCTTTCAGGCAGGCCTTCACTTCGAAAATGTTCGGAATTTTTGAGGAGGTAAATTTTGTCGCAACTCCCACCTGTCTTATCGAAGCTCCCAAGCTCGAAGACATGATGGATAGATCGGAGTATGCAAGACAGAGACCGCTTCTTATCCGGAACCCAGAAGTATGGAATCTCTGCGGGTTTCCTGCGCTTACTTTACCCAGCAACAGACCCGATGGAGTTGGCCTCCCTACAGGCTTCCAGCTGGCCGGAGGGTATGACAATGATCGAGGGGTTCTTGACGCGGGGTTGGCCATTTGGAACCTGCTGCATGACTAAATTGTGAATAATTAAGAAGAAAATTCTCCGCTTTCAGAAAGCATTAATTTTGCGGCTTCAAGGCGAATGAGAGAGCTTCTTCGATTATGCCGCGAACGACATCTAGAAAACCGCTACAGATTGCTGTGGATATTGGGGAGAATGAAAAAGATCCCCAGGAGTTCAAGCAGTGTGTCATGCTGGCTGAGAAGCTGGGCTTTGACGTTGCCTGGCTCGGCGATCACTTCATGCCTTGGGTTCACAGCAGCAATCGTTCTTCCTACGTTTGGTCATTGATGGGTGCCTGCTTTGAGGCCACAAAGAAGGTAAGGATTGGAGCGTATGTCACCACCCCCATCGGGGCAAGGTATCATCCTTTGATCATCGCGCAGGCCGCTGCTACACTGGACAACATGTATCCGGGCCGATTTGTCTTGACGGTGGGAACCGGTGAAGCCATGAACGAAGCTCCATTTTTTGGATGGCCGCCTTGGAAGGAGCGAATGGAGAGGCTGGTAGAAGGTATCCAGCTGATCCGAAAAATGTGGGAGAGCAAATCGTATTTCGATTTTGATGGCAAGTACTTCAAAGCAAACCAAATCTATCTCTATACTCGTCCCAGGACAGATCTGAAGATCTACGTGTCCGGGGTCGGTCCCAAGATGGCGAGGGCCGCGGGGGAATTTGGAGATGGTCTGATTACACTCTCTCACGTCAACTCGTTTGAGAGATGCAGGGATGTAATTTTCCCCGCCTTCGAAGAGGGGGCAAGGAGCGTGGGCAAAGATCCTTCAAAGATGGAAAAAATCGTCTCTCTGAGCTTCACCTTCAAGGATCCTGAGGAATTTGCGAGGAGCGAACGTACCTACGCCGGAATCGCCGCGAAAAATTCAACCGATGAACCCGATCCGAGAAAAATTGAGCAGATGGGGCGTGACATGTCCGTTGAAGAGATGGGCAAGACTACCACTTTTCTCAAAAACTGGAATGATGTTTTTGATCTGATCGAAAAGTACCGCGAGCTCGGCGTCACCTTGGTTGCCCTAAATTCTGGGGCAGACAGGAAGCTCATCCGGACCTTCGGACAGAAAATCCTTCCCCACTATAAGAACAAGAGAAGGTAAGCGTCGGAAGGGCAAGCAGGATTGCTCGCCCTCGTTGTCTTACTTCTTTACTTCATCATGCCACGTGCGGCGATCTTCCAGACGTGTTCCACATTGCCCTTCCGCAAAGCCACCATTTCATCGTGCTGGTTAATGCAGGTGCAACAGTGTTGGGGAATGGCACGGACGCGATCTCCTACCTTCAGAGACCGGCTAGCACCGCTGAGCCGGACGTTCGCATGTTCTTCGGAAAAGCCATAGATTTCGGCCCCTTCGAGACCGACAAGCCATGGGTAGGCGCAGTGATCAAAGTGGAAAGCCTTGCTTCCAGCGTCCATGATTGCTCTGTCTTCCGTGGGCTTGCTCATGATGGTCGAAAGCACCGTTAGAGCGCAGTCATCCAGAGTGGCAACCTCTTCCTCCACCAGATTAATCGCGTTGAAGAGGTACATGCCGGGCTGTACCTCGTTTACTTCGGGCCGCTTCGCGTCGGTGTAAGTGCTCACCGAAGATCCCACGCTAGTCACCTTTATTTCGTGACCGAATTTTCGCACTTCCTTCTGGGCGATCGCAACTTGATCCATGGCTTCGTTTGCGAGGTTCACTCGATCCTTCATCGTCTTGCCGCTTCCAGTGTGGCCGTCATAACTCATGATTCCCCAGAAGACGAGATTCTTCAACCTGGAGATCTTGTCGGCAAGCTCCCCTGACTCGATGGGTAGCACCCCGCACCGATGCATTCCAGAATCAATGTCAACGAGAACTTTGAGCTCAGTACCCACATCCGAGCAGGCTTTGGAAATTGCGACAGCGTTCTCGTAATTGTCAATCGCCAGTTTTAGGTCGATCTGGTCGGCGAGCCTCGCCAACCTAGGATATTTTTGCTTGCCCACGACTTCGTTTGTAATGAAAATGTCATTGATTCCGTGTGTTGCAAAAACCTCCGCCTCGCTGAGCTTTTGGAGACACACTCCCTTCGCCCCAGCCTCGATCTGGATTTTCGCAATCTCAGGCACTTTGTGCGTTTTTACATGAGGTCTTAAATTGACTCCGCACTCGCGGGTAAAATTTGCCATTCGGTGGAGATTTCTCTCGAATATGTCCATGTCCACTATAAGTGAAGGAGTATCCAAATCGTCGATGGTCTGGGTAGGCATGGAATTACCCTAACTTCGACGACCCTAATATTATGATTGGATATTTGTCTGGATATACGAACACGTTTCCCTAGTCATATGCAAACGAAGCGCGGATTTTCATATCGTCCACATCGCAAAATCTCCGGATTTTGAACTCTTCCTTGGAAAATTGCTTACCGCATTTTGGACAGCTAAAGACAGAAGTTCGAGATGAGACCTCGGACTTTTTACCCTCCCTTTTGCGCTTCTCCGC
>JASHXQ010000045.1 GCA_030043455.1 Nitrososphaerales archaeon
ACAAGATGTACGCGGTGTATCTGAACGAACGTCTGAAAGTCAAGGTCCACAGCGCTCTCGAAGAGCTCGCCAACGACCAGGAAATGGCCGAGTGGCAAAACAAGCTCCGCTAGAGATCGAAAAGCAGTTCTAGGTGCTAGCAAAAAGCCGGCACCGTTGACACCCCTCATAAATTATCCGGATTTTTCGAAGGTAGACATCCGGGTCGGTCAGATCCTCGAAGCTTTAGATTTTCCAGGGGCAAGGAAACCGGCGTATCGGCTAAAGATCGATTTCGGTCCCGAGCTTGGCACGAAAAACTCTAGCGCGCAACTGACCAAACGGTATCAGAGAGAAGATCTGATCGGCCGGAAAATCCTCGCCGTAGTGAACTTTCCTCCCAAGCAGGTGGCAAATTTCATTTCAGAAGTCCTGGTGCTGGGAGTGGACGACGGTCTCGGTGGGATTATCCTTCTTTCCACCGAAAACTCGGGAGATTCTCCCTTGGGATCAAGAGTGTACTGATCAATAACGCGGCAGGGAAGGATCCACTTCCACGGCCCATGCTTCAATCCCGCCCTCCAAGTTCCGGACCTTTTTGTACCCGAGACTCCGGAGAAAGTCCGTTGCCCGCGCGCTCCGCCCACCCGTATGACAGTACGCTACAATTTCATCCGCCGAATCAAGCTCGTTCACTCTTTCGGGGAGCTCCCCTAGGGGGATGAGCTTGGACCCATTGATGTGGACGATCTCCCACTCGTGGGGCTCACGAACGTCGAGCAGCATGACCTTCTTGCCCTCTCTTATCTCCTGGTTTAGTGGGATGGGAAGAACCGACGCCACATCAGGTTCTTTCTGAACCCCGCAGAACGCTTCGTAGTCGATCAGCTGGGTAATTTCAGGATGGGGTGAACAGACAGGACACTTTGGGTTCTTGCGAATCTTCAGCTCATCAAACGTCATGGAAAGAGCGTCATAGACCAAAAGACGCTCAATGAGAGGCTCTCCCTTTCCGAGGATAAGTTTCACCGTCTCGGTCGCTTGAATCAAACCGACGAGACCCGGGAGAAGCCCGAGTACTCCTCCTTCGGCACACGAGGGGACCAATCCGGGAGGAGGTGGTTTTGGGTATAAGCAGCGATAACACGGCCCACCTGCCTTGGGATAGAAGACCGTCGCCTGCCCTTCGAACCGGAAGATGCTCGCGTAAACGTTCGGCTTGCCCAAAAATACGCAAGCGTCATTCGTCAGGTAGCGCGTCGGAAAATTGTCGGTCCCATCCACGATCACATCATAACCCTTGAAGATCTCGAGCGCGTTCTCCGAGTTAAGCGGCTCCTCGTAAGTCTTTATGATCGTGTTCGGGTTGGCTAGAAGCAACCTCTCCTTCGCTGTTTGCACTTTGGATTTTCCCACATCCTTCTCGGTGTAAAGGATCTGCCTGTGAAGGTTAGTCTCATCAACGACATCGAAGTCGATCAGTCCCAAGGTGCCAACACCCGCAGCCGCCAGGTAAAGCGAGCTGGGCGACCCCAGGCCGCCTGTCCCAATCACTAGGACCTTCGCAGCTTTCAGGCGACGCTGTCCTTCCATTCCCACTTCCGGAATGATCAGGTGTCTGCCATATCTCCGGTATTCTCTGGGCGAGATCATCACTTTGCGTTCGTCGATCTCCGGAAGGTACAGATTGCGATCAAGTTTTTCCGACCCTCCCGCGATCGCGGGAACGATCCGGATCGTGTCCGCTTCCTTGACCTTGGTCTCCTCCCCGTTCAAGTGCCGGATGTCTTCATTATTGACAAAGATGTTCACGAAATTTCTAAGGTTGCCCTGCTCGTCGACGATGTGCATCGCCAGTTTCTTGTTTTCTCCCAGTAGCTTGGCGAGTGCCTGCGCCACTGTTTCTGCCTTGATCTCAACTTGTTGCTTCGAGCCCTCAGTATACTGCTTCAGGGCAGTAGGAATCAATACTCTCACCATTTGTTTTGTTTCACTTTTTATCTTCCGATCGTAATTTCTTCGGGTTCAAACTGCATTCGATCTTCCCTCAAGATCCAGCTGCTCGCTTCTTTGGGCTGAGAGTCCCTGACTTCGATCACCACGTAGGAAAGCGTCGGCCAGGCGTGCTCCCGATCGAACTGGGAAGGTCTTGCCGGAGCATTGGGGTGGGAGTGGTAAATTCCGACCACCTCCAGTCCTTTCGTTTCAGCTTCATTCTCTGCAAGCAGGAATTCTTTAGGATCGATCGTATAGCGGTGATAGCGCTCTTCCTTCCGAAAAACGTTGCCCATGGGTCTGGACTCGACCACCCTTTTAGTCTTCAAATCTTCCTCAAATTTCCCCAACAACAGGCCGCAACCTTCTTCGGGAAAAGCGGAGGCGACTTGGGTACGTATTTCGTCCATAATTGCATTGGAAAGGATCACCTTGGTCGGGTACGCCTTAAAGTCAGTACCGAAATGCGCAGAATCCGCACTCAATAATTTTTTCACTCCAGATACTTTTCAGAGAGATAGCGGCTCCCTTGGTCGGCGAAGATGGTTACCACCAAACTATCCAAAGACGCGAATTTCTTTGCAGCTACGGAGGTTGCACCGGAGGATGTACCTACAAAGAGACCCTCCTCTTTTGCAAGTCTAATCACCTCTTTCTGAGCCTCCTCGGTTTTTACGAAGACAGTTTCGTCAGGAAATTTTTCATCAAAAATCTTGGGTTTGATCGAGGAGGCGATGTGCTTCAGGCCCTCGATACCATGGAAGGGTTGGTCGGGTTGCACAGCGACGACCCGGATTTCTGGATTTAACTCCTTGAGTTTTCTCCCAGTACCCATGATCGTTCCGCCCGTCCCGATACCTGCGACCAAGTGCGTTATTCGTCCTGCAGTCTGTTCCCAGATTTCTTCTGCAGTACCGTGATAATGAGCCTGCCAGTTCGCATCGTTGCTATATTGATCGGTGTAACAGTACCTATCCGGGTCTTTAGCAAACATCTCCCTAGCGACCTGGATCGCACCGTCCGAGCCTTCCATGGGATCCGAGAAAATTATCCGTGCGCCATAAATTTGGAGCAATCTTTGTCTCTCTCGGCTTGCACTCTTCGGTAGGACGATGGACACTTTCAGTCCCAGTGACGCTCCAAAAGCCGCGAGCGAAATTCCGGTGTTTCCCGAGCTCGAATCCAAAATCTCTTTTCCAGAGTTGGACAATTTCTCTCTATCTAGCAGACTCCCAATCATCCCGGCCGCGGCTCGATCTTTCACCGATCCAGTGGGGTTCAGGAATTCTGCTTTGGCAAACAATGAGGTCGTCCGTAATTTGAACAGGGGGGTATTTCCTACCGAGCCTAATAGGCTTCCAACGCCCGATTTCTCATCCCTCGCAAAATCTTCTAACAAGTTCTCTCGTTCCCTGAAAAAATTCAATCTTGTAGGATAGAATCTGGTTATTCCGGATAGGGAGGGAAGGCTCAGAGGATTCAAGCAGCCGGTCGAGCTTTCAGCAGATTTTTTTCCAATCGCTCGCACGCTTTCTCCAGCGTTTCCATTTTCTTGGAGAAAGTAAACCGGATCTTTTTGTTCCCGCGATCGCTCTTGTAATAGAAAGAAGAGCCGGGGACTGCAGCCACACCTACCCGCTCCACCAGATTTCGCGCAAATTCCAGGTCATCAGATTTGCGATCAAGCTCCGAAAAGTCCGACCAGATGTAATATGCGCCATCCGGATCCACACATGCAAAGCCCAGGGATCGGAGAGACTCGAGAAGCATCTTCCTCTTCGCATCATAATCCTTGCGCAATTCCTCATAGTAGGACTGGGGGAAGGACAGAGCCTCGACGCAAGCGATCTGGAGGGGATGAGGTGCACCCACGGTGACAAAGTCATGCACCTTCTTGATCGCGTTGATCAATTCATCATTGGCAATGATGTAACCCACGCGCCATCCGGTGATGCTATAAGTCTTGGAAAAGCCGCTGATGGTCACTGTCCGGTCGCACATGGAAGGCAGACTGCCGATGCTGACGTGTTCCGCACCGTTATAGAGAATG
>JASHXQ010000046.1 GCA_030043455.1 Nitrososphaerales archaeon
CAAAGAAAACGTCTAGCAGGACCATCTTTTCGCTATTCGCGGGATCCTTTCCGGCTTTTCTCACGCCGGCTTCAAAGGCGGGAAAGATTATCTCTGCGCATCTTTCCGGCGTACCGATGGTAACTAGATGATCTCCGTATTCTCCGGCAAAAGCAGCAGCTTTAGGACCGAGTGCGGAGTAATAGATGGGGATCCTGGTTTTCGGCCGAGTATAGAGGAAGACCTCCTTCATTGGGAAGTATTTACCGTCAAAATCAAAGCATTCGGTTTCCTCCCACATTTTCCGCATCAAAAGGACGCTTTCGTTTAGCCTGTGGATTCGATCGGTCCAGCTTGGCCAACCTGAGGGGAAAAACCTCGCTTCGTTGATCGCTTCGCCTGAGCCCACTCCGAGGAGAAATCTCCCCGGATACATGTTGTCTATGGTGGCACAGGCTTGAGCCACGATTGCGGGATGAAATCTCCCGCCTATAGGTGCAGTGACGTCCGGTCCCACCTTGACCCTGCGGGTCTTCTCGAGAGCGACTGGCAGGACGGACCAGACGAAAGAAGATCTGTTACCCTTGTGAAACCAGGGAAGAAAGTGGTCACCAAACCAAACCGTATCGAATCGGTACTTGTCTGCGAGAACGGCACACTCTACAAATTCTTGCGGATCGTTATAGTTCTCCCCCAGATCTACGCTTATTTTGACGGGTTTCAAGAGACACGAAAACGCCCTAACAGATTATTTTACTGGAGGGACTTGTACTGTCGAGAGTTTCCTCATGATCGTGGAGAACCTCGAGAGCTCCGTGTCATTCAGTCCAGACAAAAGTCCGGTTACGAATCGAGTGTGGATCCTCATGCCCTGCTTGAGCAGAGCCCTACCTTTTTTCGTGATTGCAATCCTAATCACCCGACGATCCTTGCGATCGCGACCTCTCCGGACGAATCCCTGATGTTCCATCTTGTCTACGAAGCTTGTGATCGCAGGTTGAGTGAGGATGGTTGCATCCGAAAGCCGTGCCATCGGTGTGGGCCCTTCCTCTTGCAAGATTCGCAAAATCTTGAATTCCGTGGTGCAGATCCCGAGACAGGAGATGTTCTTCTCGCCCTGCCGAATGACGTGCCGCCAGGCAGTAGAGATTTCGCGCCAGAGTTCTATTTTGTCGTTTTCAGTCCTGAGCAGTTTGGTTCGGCTCTCCAACACCTGATCACTTTGATGTTTCGCCGGCTTGCCCTGACGAGGTAGCGGGAGATTCTCCAGAGATTTGAGCAGGCGTCGGCCGTGTAGTTGGTGCTGCAGCCCTCGCTGACTCTAGGCGGGGTTCCGCGACTTTTTGTCTGGCAGGTTTCGCGTTACCTCTGAGTGCCGAAGTCACAGCGGCAATGCCCGAAAGAATGGCCCCGATGTAGAAAGCAATCCTAAGCGCTGAGATGAAAGCAGGCGCGATCGCGTTCGGGAAAAACGTGTTCCCGGTGAGCAATGCTTTGGTAGCCGCGGGAATGGAGGAGGTTACCGAGGCAGGCAACGCGCTCAGCAAAGTTTGCACTGGATTGTAACCCAGGAAAGCGGCAAAGAGTGCCGACGTGGGCGACACGTTCTTGAAAGCTGGAATGAGCTGCGCGGCTCCCGCATTTGTTAGGGCGGTCGAGATTGCCCCCGGAAGACTCGCACTCAGAGCTCCCAGAACGATGGTAAAGAAGACCGCGAGGCTTGCCGTCTGCCCCACGTTTTGGAGGGTAGCTCTCATTCCGGAACCAACACCCCTGTCCTGGGGCGGCACTGAATTCATGATCGCAGCAGTGTTGGGGGACACGAACATTCCCGCCCCGATTCCGAATATGAGTAGGATGACGGCGAACTCTGTGAATTCAAAGTTGAAGGGAAGAAGCGACAAGCCAATCAAAGCTCCGGCGGAGATCGCCATCCCTGCAGTGGAAAAGAGCTTGGCCCCGTGCTTATCGGAAAAGCGGCCGCCAATTGGTCCCATGATGACGAATCCAATGAGCATGGGTACGAGAAAGATCCCCGACCAGAACGGAGTCACCGAGTAGCTGTAGCCGTGCAGCGGCAGCCAGATCCCCTGTAAGAGAATGATCAACATGAGCTGCACTCCTCCCCTGGAGATCGAGGCGAGCAACCCCGCAAAGTTGGACGCAGCAAACTGCCGGTTGCTGAAAAGGTCCAGCCGGAACATTGGATCCTTGACTTTGGACTCTATGCCGATGAAGCCAATTAGAAGCGCTGCACCCCCAACCAGGGAAGCGACTACCCAGGGATCTTCCCAGCCTGTGGAAGCGCTGCCATAGGGCTCGAGACCATAAGTAACTCCTAGGAGCATCAGCGTGAGTCCGATGCCGAAGGTAGCGTTTCCCCAAATGTCGATCTTCTGGTTCCGCCGGATAGTGCCTACCTCCTTCAGCTTGGAGTAAGACCAGATCGTGCCAAAGATGCCCACGGGGACGCTCACAAGGAAGATGTATCTCCAATTGTAGTAGGCTAGGACGCCTCCAGCAATCAATCCAATCAAAGATCCTGCAAGCACCGAGACCATGTTGATACCGAGAGCCTGGCCACGTTCGTTCTCTGGAAAGGCATCAGTGATGATCGCCGCACCGTTGGCGAAGAGGAATGCCCCTCCTATACCCTGCACAATCCTGAAGAAGATAAGCTCGATCGCACCCGTTGAACCAGTACTGGGCACGGCAAAACAGAGAAACGAACCGATTGTGAAAATCGCAAACCCCAGATTGTACAGCCGGACCCGGCCGAAAATATCCGAAATCCTGCCAAAGGTAACGAGGAGCGTAGCCGTAACGATGCTGTAGCCGAATAGAATCCAGAGTAGATACTGAAAAGAGTCTGGAGCTAGCGGGTTAATCTTGATCCCGTTGAAAATAGCTGGAAGCGAGATCAGGACTATCGTTCCATCCAGCGACGCCATGAGCGCGCCGATGGTAGTATTGGATAAAGCAGTCCACTTATACTGCAACAAAAATCACCGAGAAATTTAATGCTTAAGAAATTAAATATTAAAGCGTTAAGGATGCCGTCTGCACTCAAGGCTCACCACGTGATTTTCTCCTGATTCGGGATTTGGGATTTTCCGTCTCGCTAAATCCGGAGATCATCAAGGCAATTCCTACTAGGCCGATGATGAGAAAAATAATTTGTGGAATACTCAAAGAAAAGCCGAGCTGATTGGAGATGACACTTTTGATCGTGTGGTATAGATCAGTTCCAACGCTGGAGACAAATCCCCCAACGACGCTAGTTGCAATGAACAACAGCCCACTCACAACTTTTTTTGATAACTGGCGGCGACGCACTTTTCTTGCCAATATAATGCAGCTGTCTTTTCGGGAATTCGCAGAATTACTGTAATTATACAGTAAGA
>JASHXQ010000047.1 GCA_030043455.1 Nitrososphaerales archaeon
AAGTGCAAAAATCAAGGCAGTCTCTAAGGCTTCTGGGCTGATCGGATGAGGTGGTTCCTCGTCGGCTTCGACGAGACAGCTATACTCCCTTGGGGCGGTATAGTTAACAACGACATTACGTGTGGATTCAAATTTGGCTGCAACATCAAATTCTCCAAGTTCCGAAGTGACGGGCCGCAAAATCCTCCGAAAGCTCGGACTACTGCTCAAATCGATCTCTTCGGATTCGGAAAATGGCCTGCAGGCGCAAAATAGCTTGGTCGGCGTCGCCAGCTGCTGATGGACCTCGAGGCCTATCTTTAGGTCAATTGCGCGAAAGTCGATCGCAGACTGCTTCGCCTTTTGTTTACTCTCAATTGCAGCGATCAATTTTCGTCCGACTTGTCCAGAGCAACTACATTGTAATTCGAAGATTGAATTCGCCGCGTATATTTTTCAACATCAGTTCTCTTGTGTTCTCAAAGTTTCCCATGACCCAAGATAGCTTGGCGAAAGCTGTTTCTGCTAACATATTTTCAAGAGGAGTAACCCCGGCGTTGATCAAATCTATTCCAGTATCATAGACATGGAGATGAACGTGGCCCCAAACGCACTGCGAAGTCATGCCCACGAAAATTCCTTGCTCTACCAACCTTCGAATAACCGAAACTGTTTCATCCGAAACGTGGCCTAGCCCTGTCCCTTCTACTATTATCCCCTTGGCCCCCCTTTCGTGAACCAAGTAAGAAAGAACGCTGGGATCGAATCCGGGATAGAATTTTACCAGCGAGACCGATTTCTCAAACTTGGTTTTCAATTTGAAGCTCGCAGGGATGGAAAGTAATGTGGGATCTTTCCATCCGGGATCCCAAACAATTCGATCCGCACTTTCCACCACTGCAACCAGTGGAGAATCGATGGACTGAAACGCATCGCGTCTGCTTGTATGATTTTTTCTAACTCTGACACCGGAATGAATTGAGATTTTCTCATCGTTTTCGTTTTGATGCATTGCGACGAAAACCCCCGGCTTGTGAGATTCTAGTGCAAAGAGGGCCGCGGACCTTAGGTTGAGGGTTGCATCTGAAGAAGGCCTGTCCGGAGACCGTTGTGCTCCTACAACGACCACAGGAATTTCGAGACCGAATAGCGAAAAGCTAAGAGCTGCAGCAGTATAACCGAGAGTGTCGGTTCCCATCATGACAACGATCCCTTCGACTTCCTTCGAGACGGAAAGTTCGATAATCTTCGACGACAGTACGGACCAATCTCCCGGGGTCATGTTTTCGCTGTAAACTGAAAACACGACCTCCGGTTCGACTGCTGCCAATCTGTCTAGTTCGGGTACGGTGGCATAAAGATCGGAAGCGGAAAGAGCAGGATGAACGGCCCCAGTCCTATAGTCCACCCTACTGGCAATCGTGCCCCCGGTGCTCACAAGAAGCAGTTTCTTTTTCTTCCCATCAGGTGGAATCAGATTCCTCTTACTTTCATCCTGGCTGGGCGATTGGGTACTCCCCGAAATCTGTTCAATGGACTGAATATCCCCCACTTTCAGGCCAATATTGTACCCTGATTTTAGTTTGAGTACTACATGATTATCGTCCGCGTCTTCATAGCGTTGAACGATCAATCCTTGGCTCACCAAGCCATCGGAGGTGGTGACTTTCGCGTACTGCCCCGGGTGTAGATTATTTTTAGCTAGAAGTTCGAGTGCTCGACCTCGATAACCCTCGAGATTTTCCATCAAGCAATTCCGTCCCTAGCCAAGGCTAATTTCCAAAGAGAAAGAAATGTATTTCAGGTTTCCACGGGCCGCGCGGAAGCCTGAAACTTTCGGGATTACCTGTAGTAGGGAACGGCTACTTTTTCCACAGGCTTGCCTTCTCTCGAAGTCTTTACCTTGCGTATTGCGTCTTCAAAGTGGCGCATTGTTACTACAGCGTCAGTTGCATTCTTCTTTGCGTCCTCGGGCTTGGGGAACTTCGCCACGTACTCCTGGAGTACCAGTGAGACCGCAGTGTTCACGACGGACGTAATATCGGCTCCCGTAAAGCCATCCATCATCTCCGCCACGCGATCAAGATCCAGTTCTTTCGAGATTGGCTTGTGTTTAGTCTGAATTTCCAGAACCTGTTTCCGCGCATTCTTGTCCGGCGGCGGAATGTAGAGCAGTTTGTCGAATCTACCTGCACGCAACAACGCTGGATCAACCATGTCCATTCTGTTCGTTGCCGCAAGTACCACAACGCCATTTAGCGTCTGAATACCGTCGAGTTCCGTGAGCAATTGGCTGACGACCCGCTCGGTAACCATGCTGTCGCCTCCGAGTCCCCTAACAGGTGCTAAGGCATCAATCTCGTCGAAAAAGATCACACATGGTGAAGCTTGCCGAGCTCTGCGAAAGACTTCTCGAACTCCCCGCTCCGATTCACCGACCCACTTCGAGAGTAGTTCTGGGCCGCGCACACTAATGAAGTTCGCCTCACTTTCTGTCGCGACCGATTTCGCAAGCAGTGTTTTACCTGTACCTGACGGACCATAAAGCAAGATACCTTTAGGCATGCTATAGCCGATCGCCGTGTAGAGATCGGGGTACTTCAGTGGCCATTCGACAGCTTCCTGAAGTTCTTTCTTTACTGCTTCCAGGCCGCCGATGTCCGTCCAGTGAATATCAGGGGTTTCGAGATACACTTCGCGCATGGCTGAAGGCATAACATCCTTCAACGCATTCTCGAAATCTTCCATGGTCACCTGTAGCCGGTTCAGAAATTCTGGTTGCAGCTTGTCCTCTTCCAGTTTTAGCTCCGGAAGCATGCGCCTCAAAGTTTTCATGGCGCCCTCTTTACAGAGGTATTCCAGATCCGCCCCCACAAACCCGTGAGTTACCGCAGACAGCTTTTCGAGATCCACTTCCTGAGTCAGCGGCATGTGTCTGGTGTGAATTTGCAGGATTTCGAACCGCCCTCTCTTGTCGGGCACTTTGATTTCGATTTCTCGATCAAATCTTCCCGGTCTTCTTAGGGCAGGATCGATGGCGTTGGGCCGGTTCGTGGCCGCTATGACGATGACTTTGCCTCTGGCCTCGAGACCATCCATCAGAGATAGAAGCTGTGAAACAACTCTTCGCTCCACCTCTCCGGTAACTTCTTCCCTTTTTGGAGCAATGCTATCAATTTCGTCAATGAACACAATTGTCGGAGCTTTTTCCCTCGCTTCCTTGAAAATCTCACGCAGACGAGCTTCGCTTTCACCGTAAAACTTGCTCATGATTTCGGGCCCGGAGATGCTGATGAAATGCGCGTTGCTTTCGTTTGCAACGGCTTTGGCCAGCAAAGTCTTACCGGTTCCTGGAGGACCGTACAGCAGCACACCTTTGGGTGCCTCCACGCCTAATTTTTCAAAGATTTCTGGGTGGCGTAACGGAAGCTCGATCATTTCTCGTACTTTTTGGATCTCGTCCTTCAGTCCACCGATGTCTTCGTAAGTAACTTGGGGAACTCCCCGGAGGGTTTCTCCCTTTTCTGAGATCGCAAAGATTGTCCTCTGAGTAATCAGCACCGCATCTGCCATCGGGCTTACGCCTAGAACTTGGAAGGTCAGTCTTCCACCGAAGTATGGAATCATGATATTGTCGCCCTTTGTGACTGGTACACTCTCCAAAGCATCTGCCAGATACCTCTCATCAATGGGAGGAATGGCTTCGAGTGGTGCGACAACAACCTTTTCCGCTGGAGGAGCTTTGATCTTCTTGATCGTGACCGTGTCTCCGATCGCGACTCCTGAGTTGTTTCGGATTAAACCGTCAATTCGAATCACGCCTCTACCTTCATCAGAAGGATAAAGCGGCAGACACTTGGCTACGGTTCTACGCTTTCCCTTTATCTCAATAATATCACCGGTCGAAGCGTCGAGCGCATCCATCGCGTCGTAATCAATTCTCGCGACTCCGCGGCCGACGTCTCGAGTATAAGCTTCAAGGACTTTCAGCGTGACGCCCTGCTGACTCATGTTACACGCTTTCTCCTAACGACAGTTTTAGTCACTTCTATTATTTCTGTCTTTCACATACTGAAGAATAATTCTGGATCAAGATTTCGAGTAGTGGGAATCTAGATTGTAAGGTCAAATCTATTTTCAAGACTTACTTTTTCTTCCATTTTTCGCAAAAATGCCTAGGGCGTGCAACCCTAATATACGTAATTCGAACAATGATAAAATCTTAGGATAAATTCCACTGAGATTCTGATGGACTTGTCACATCGTGTAGCCGTCCTTGACAAAGACAGCTGCCATTCTAGAAAGTGCAACTTGGAATGCATCACCTTTTGTCCCGTCAACAAAACGGGAAGTGACTGCATTGTTCTAGGACAAGATACCAAGGCAGTGATTAGCGAAGAGCTTTGTACGGGTTGCGGGATTTGCGTTAAGAAATGTCCCTTCGAAGCAATTACGATCCTAAATCTTGCGACGGAGTTAGGCGACGAAAAGGTTCACCAGTACGGAATCAACACGTACCGGTTGTACAAGCTTCCCATCCCAAAGAAAAATTCTGTCGTTGGGCTGGTGGGAAGAAATGGTGTGGGCAAATCCACTGCCCTTAACATTCTTTCCGGATCGCTCAAACCCAACCTCGGCAATTATGAAGCCAATCCGCCTTGGGACGAGATCATTGACGAATTTCAGGGCACCGAACTTCGCAGTCATTTTGAGGCTATTTCTCAGGGAAAATTGCGGGTTTCGATAAAGCCTCAGGCAGTCTATCTTATCCCGAAAGTCTGGACCGGCACCGTCCGTGCTCTCTTGGAGAAGACTGCAGGTTCTTCCCAGCAGGTAAACGATATGGCCGATTCCCTCTCGTTGAAAGAGAGCCTTGACCGCAATGTCTCTGCTCTCAGCGGGGGCGAGCTGCAGAGAACGGCAGTGGCAGTGGCCTCTCTTAAGGATGCAGATCTCTATTTGTTCGACGAACCCTCCAGCTATAACGACGTCTTCCAGAGGATGAACGTCTCCAAAACGATTGCCGAGCTATCAAGGAAGGCCGCGGTAATTCTGGTTGAGCACGATTTGTCATTTCTGGATTACCTGAGCGATTACATCCACATCCTGTACGGAGAGCCGGGAGTGTACGGTATAGTTTCCTCCATTCAGTCTGCTAGGACAGGGATCAACGAACTCCTCGAAGGCTACCTTCAGGTGGAAAACGTCCGGTTCAGGGATCAACCTGTGCGTTTCGATATCTACTCACCGATCGAAAACGAGACCGAAACTCCGGTAATCTGCAGTTACGACCAGCTCACCAAGAATTACGAGAATTTTTCCTTGGAGGTGGAACCGGCTGAAATAAAAATGGGTCAGGTGGTGGGGATTCTCGGAGCTAATGCCCTGGGCAAAACCACTTTCTTCAAAGTTCTCGCAGGAGTCGAACCTCCAACCTCGGGTCATATCGAAGCCCTTTCCAAAGTGGCTTACAAACCCCAATATCTTTCCGCCGAAAGTGACGCGGATGTAATCACTTACTTCCGCTCCATCAACAAGAATGTAGATTCCGGTCTATTCCAGGCCCAACTCATTACGCCCCTGTCCTTGAGTAAGCTCTTCGAAAAGCAACTCAAAAATTTGAGCGGCGGCGAGCTTCAGAAGGTGGCAATTGTCGGAACTCTTCTGCAAGATGCACAGATCTTCGCCTTCGACGAACCCTCGGCCTTCATCGACGTGGAAGACAGAATCGTTCTTGCGAAAGCTGTCCAGAGGTTTGTCAGGTCCATGGGCAAGACGGCTTTAGTTATCGACCATGACATTCAATTGGTTGACATTGTCGCAGATTCGCTCATGATTTTTTCCGGAGAGCCCGGTAGGAGAGGTCATGCGAGCAAGCCGCTGGCGAAGAATGACGGTATGAATGCCTTTCTGAAGCAGCTCGGTATCACCTATCGTAGGGACCTGAACACGGGTCGCCCACGAGTAAACAAACCAGAGAGCAAGCTGGACCGGATGCAGAAGGACGATCAGAAGTACTACTACGTGGGTAAGCCAGTTCAGACTGCAGAAAACGAAAAAGCAAAGTAGCATCAATCTGTTGCCCTAAATCCGGTTCCTTTCCCATGCCGATGCTGAAAACTGCCTTGCAATCCGTTCTCTCCGAGACGGAAATCCTCCACCTGTCTTCGGCATTCGATGTAATCGGAGATATCGCGATCATTAAAATCCCGCCGGAACTTTCCAGCAAAGAGCACTTGATCGGAGAGGAGTTGCTCCGCAAGATGAAAAATGTCACGACGGTTCTGAAACAAGAGTCCGATGTAAAGGGAGAATATCGACTGAGAGAAGTCTCACTCATTGCCGGAAGAGAAAAGTACGAAACGATCTATCGGGAAAGCGGTGTTTTGTTCAAGGTCGACGTACGATCAGTCTACTTTTCTCCTCGACTTTCGACTGAAAGGTTGCGGATAAAGTCGCTCGTCGCCGACGATGAAACTATTTTGAACATGTTTGCGGGAGTCGGGACCTTCTCGTTCATCATCGCAAAGTCAATTCCCAGCGCCGTTCATAGCGTGGACCTGAACACAGACGCCATCCGTCTCGCCC
>JASHXQ010000048.1 GCA_030043455.1 Nitrososphaerales archaeon
AGGTAACGAGTTGCCATCCTGTTGGCGATCTCGATCCATCTTCCGGTAATTCCGACCGGGCCCTCCACAATCTTTGCTCCGCCTTCGATCACAACTCTGGTAAAGGGAGCCCTGTCCTCGGCGATGTGCATGGCGATGTGGGGGTTGCGTCGCAGGTTCGCGACCCAAGTGGATTTCTCTCGACCGCCAAGATAGAAGAACGGATGGTCGTATTCGTACCAGACCGTGGACAGATAGGGCGTCCCGTCTTCCTTTAAAGTAGCAATTCTTGCCACCCAGGGTTCTGAAAGAAAGGATCTCATCTCTGCTTCGGTCAGTCCACGTTCCTGCCCCTTCCAGCTGTCGTCCTTGCTCATGACAAGAGAGATTCGAATCTTTGATAATCTTAACAACTTTGCTTTCTTGCGGCTCAAGCCTTAAGGACACAAATTCTCCCGAAGGGGTTCTCATGGAAAAGAGCATCTGGGATTCCCCGGGGCATCCGATCGCAAAAGGCGACGTCGAGGGATTCGTCAATGCCAATGGTTTCGATCTCTTTTACGAAATTTATGGGAAGGATGGAAAGAGAGGAACGGTCCTTTGCCTCCACGGCGGACCCGGAGGTACTCTGGAAGATTTTGCACCCCTGATTGCCCTGGCTAAATCTGGATACAAGGTAGTAATGTACAACCAGATGGGCTCGAACAGATCCCAATTGCCGAAGAACAAGTCGCTCCTGACTGTCGAACACTATGTTGAAGAAGTAGAAGCCCTTCGAATGGCGCTAGATCTGGGCAAGATCAACTTGATCGGACAGAGCTGGGGAGGGATGCTTTCAATGGCTTACGCCCTAAAGTACCAGTCCAACATGAAATGCATGGTCACGAACGGTGGCCCTGCAAGCACTCCTCTCTGCTTGAGTGAAATGACGCGCCGGAAGCTGGAGCTGCCGTTAGACGTACAGGAGACGCTCCAGAAATACGAGGACGAAAGCGATTACGAGAATCCGGAGTACAAGAAGGCGACCGAAGTCTACTACCGGAATTTTCTGTGCAGGCTGCCGCAGTGGCCCGAAGAGCTGCTCTATGCGATCGGTCACATGAGCAAGCTCGTCTATGAAACCATGTGGGGTCCGACGGAATTCGTGTGCATCGGTTCGCTGCGATATTGGGACATCACGAAAGACCTACACGAAATTACCGTGCCCACGCTCGTGACCTGCGGCAGGTACGATGAGGTTTCCCCGATGGTTTGCAAAAGTGCTCAGGAGCAGCTGAAATTCTCTCGATTGCATATTTTCGAGAATTCCGGTCACGAATCGATGTGGGACGAAACGGAGACCTATCTCGCCACGATTAAACCTTTCCTCGACCGGCATAACACGCAGTAGCTTCTGCCCTAATCTTGCGATGGAAATTGAAGGATCGGGCTGCATATATTATCTCGTAAAATTTCGGTAAAGTGTATTAATTTCAGACGACCCAAAGTACGTAGGATTCAATCATGATTATAGACGCCCAGCATCATTACTACGTTGAAGGTTTTCCGATAGCTGACACGAAGGAACGGCTGCGGTGGATGGATGAGTACGGAATTTCGATGGCGATCCCCACAAATCCGATGCGGGCGAGCGCGGAGAGTCTTTCCAAAGCGCAGAGTTACAACGATCAGCTAGCGACGATGGCCAATGGCTACCCGGAGCGTTTCGTTTTCTGTCCGACGATTCCCATCTATGACGAGAAGGCGGCATTCGCAGAGTTAGAACGCGCCCAGAGCAAAGCGCAGGTCCGCGCGGTCTTTGTTCAGCCCTTGAGCTGGAGAATGACCAATCCGGGCCTTGTCCGGTTTTACGAGCACGTTGCAGACTCCCAGATCCTCGTGGTCATGCATCCGGTGTACATGGATCTTCCGGTGGAGCAAGTCTATGGTAGTCACGCGCTAGGGGCAGCGATCGGTTTTCCGTTCAATACAACCGTTGCAATCACCTCGCTCATTTTTTCCGGAATTTTCGATGGGTGTCCGGAATTGAAGATTGTCTTACCTCATCTTGGAGGTGCCCTGCCCTTCCTCATAGGCAGGCTGGATGCGGTTTATGTATCGGAAGTTCAGAAGCTCCCTGAGCCGCCTTCGGAGTACCTGAAGAAACAGTTCTATTTCGATACCGTAGTGTATGAAAGAGAACCAATTGAAATGACTTTGAAACTGGTCGGACCGGAGAGGCTTGTTTTTGGTACCGACTATAGCTGTCCCGGAAAAGGGTTCGTCCGACCGGCAGAGTTTCTGAGTTTCATCCGGTCTCTCGATCTGAGCGAAGAGGCAAAACAGCAAATCCTCGGGGGCAACCTTGCAAAGCTCCTCGGCCTCGAGGTACTGGTTCATTCGCAGTAGCTTTCACGCCCCAAACATTGGATTCATAGCCGAACTTATTCGCTGATAGATCTCCTGAGGATTCTTCACGTCTCTCAGGGTTTCAGCGGTCGTGCCTGTCAGAGAAATGTAGCTCCCCTTTCTCCGGGCGGTGAGCTGGAGATAGATGCTGCCACAATGGAATCTTTTTGCCAAGACTCCCTGAGAGATTGCAAGCCCCTCGATCTCCGAGTAGGCGATATTTTTCTCCGCCCGTAACAGCGCGTAGATTGTAACCCCGCCAGAACTGATTACGTAGCGAGCCGACCATTTGGCTCCCATGTAGCACGCCACCAGTGCAATCGAGATTGCCAGAAAGATGAAATAATTCCCTAGATTGTCGGGGTTTACTTCCAGAAATAACGAAAAAATAGCGATCGCAATCAGCCCCTTGAAGAAGCTCTTCGTGACCGCCGGGTGCAGTACGAGATCGTCCGATCCAGCGCTCATTTCTTGCCGTTCCCGAAGAGCCAGCAGGCGACCTGCGCGCTCCCCACCGTTAGGAGTTCCGGCTCTGTCGTCTTGCAGATCTCCATGACATACGGACAGCGCGGATGAAAACGGCAGCCGGAAGGCGGAAAGAGCAGGCTGGGGGTCTCACCCTCTGGGCCTTCGATCTCTTTGGAACCGAGGGCGGGCACGGATTTCAGTAGTGCCTGAGTGTAGGGGTGCTGCGGGTGATCGATCGTGTCCTCTGCCGGACCGAGCTCCACGATCCTACCCGCGTACATGACTGCGATGCGATCGGAGATGAACTTAGCCACTGCGATATTGTGGGTGATAATGAGGTAGGTGTACTTGTGTTTGTCGTAGAGATCCGCGAGCAGATTGAGGACTTGAGCCTGAATCGAGGCATCTAGGGCAGAAGTGGGTTCGTCAAGCACCACGAATTTCGGGTTGGAGATGATCGCCCTGGCTATGGCAACGCGTTGCCTCTGGCCGCCCGATAGATCTTTAGGGCGCCGGTTGGAAAATTCTGCCGGATCCAGACCCACAAAGGGAAGGGTAGTTTCAAACATGGTGGTCTTTTCTCGGCCGGAGAGCTTGAAACTCGCAAGGGGCTCCACGACTATGTCGCGCAGGGACATCCGGGGGTCGAGGCTCTCCAGCGGATTTTGAAATACCATCTGGATCTGTTGCCGGATTTTTTTGATGCTCTTCTTGTCCAGCTTCTCCTCCATGAACGTTATCTCACCGTCGGTGGGAAGTTCCAGGGTGGAAAACAACCTTCCTAGCGTCGTCTTGCCCGCACCGCTTTCTCCCACGAGACTGAGGATTTCGTGGGAGCTTACGTTCAAAGATATGCGGTCTACTGCTTTCACCCAGAGAATTTCCTTTCTCAGCATTGCCTCGATGACCCCGTGCTTCGAAGCCGGGAAATATTTCGAGACCTGCGTTGCTTCGATCAGATAATCACCCACCATGTCAGATCCTCCTATTTAGTCTGAATTTTCGGAATCTCTTCTTCGGGCTTTTTCTCAGGTTCGTTGGAGTAAAGCCAGCAGGCCACACTGCTGTTTTTCACCTGGGCAAATCCGGGTTCTGATCGCCGGCAGATCTCCATCACGTAGGGGCAGCGTGGGTGATACCTGCACCCGGGAGGGGGAACCATCAGGCTTGCAGGAGTGCCTTGGATTGATTGCAGCCTGCCCTTCCTCTTCGTGCCGCTGGGGAGACTTGCAATGAGCCCCTTGGTATAGGGGTGGGAGGGCGATAGGATCACTTCGTCTGAAGGTCCGATCTCGACGAGCTTACCGGCGTACATCACCCCTATTCGGTCAGCTACAGTGTACGCCACACCAATGTCATGGGTGATGAAGACGAGAGACATGTTGTACTCTCGCTTGAGCTCGTTCAACAGTTTTAGAATCTGCGCTTGGAGAGTGACGTCTATAGCCGAGGTAGGCTCATCGGCGATTAGCAATTTGGGCTGCATCAAGAGCCCCATAGCGATGATTACCCGTTGAATCTGGCCACCCGAAAGCTGGTACGGAAACCTCTCGATAATGGAATGTGGATCGGGGATTCGCACGTCTTTCAGAGCCTCAATCAGCTTCGCAGTCGCATCCTCATAGCTTCTTCCTTCCCCCTCGTACTTTACGCGGAGGGCCTCGAGAATCTGGCTCCCGATTTTCTTGACCGGGTTTAGGCTGTTCAGGGGATCCTGAAAGATCATGAAGACGATCCGACCGCGGATTTTTTTCATCTGCGATAGGGAGAGCGGGACTACATTGATCCCATCGAGTACGATCTTGCCGGACGTGTACTCGGCATTGAGGGGCAGCAGTTTCACTACCGAAAGACCCAAGGTCGATTTTCCCGAACCACTCTCTCCGACGAGCGCCACACTCTCTCCCTTGCCCACGGAGAGATTGATCCCCTCCAGAGCCCGCACGGGGCCGAGCAATGTCCTGTAAGTCGTAACCAGATTGGAAACTTCTAGGACCGGTTCAGACATCAGTAGTTGGTCCGCCCACTGATCAGATCCTGAACCCGATCGCCCACCAGAGTAAAAGAAATTACAATAATCAGAATCACGACTCCCGGAAAGAAGCTCCACCACCATACCTGGGGCAGATAGGATAGGCCTTCAAACGCCATCGCCCCCCACTCGGGAAGAGGCGGCTGGACTCCTATTCCCAAAAAAGCTAGAGCAGAGTAAGTTAAGATAACGTTGCCGATGTCTAGGGTGGCGTAGGCGATGATAGGGTCTATGGAATTGGGAATGATGTGCTTCAGGAGGATCCGTCCTGAACCCACTCCAGAGAGCTTTGCCTCGTCCACAAACCCGCGATTTTTGAGGGCAAGGGCCTGTGCCCTAAAGAAACGCGCGTACGTAGGCCACCATACGATCGTCAGCGCCACAAGAACGGAGGAAAAACCGGAACCCACTAGGAACCCGATCGCAATGGCGAGCACCAGAGCGGGTAGTGCGAGAAACGCGTCCGTAAGACGCATAAACACTTGCTCAATCCATCCCCCAAAATAGGCAGAACCCGTCCCAACAAACATGCCAATGATGATTCCAGAGGCAACCACCAGAAGGGCCGCGGCTGCGTCTCGCGGCGCGGCGTAAAGGATTCTGATGAAGATGCTTCCACCGTTGAAGTCATAGCCGAAGATGGAACCAAGTGAGTGCAAACTCGGCGGATCAAGCTGCCGTGAAAAAACCGAGACAAGCGGGTTTTGTCCGAGGAGCAGGTACGAGAGATGGGACCGCACATTGTAAGCATCAATGAATTCGAAGATCCCTTCCACAAGGGACCAGAGGAGAAAGAGTACAATGACCACCAGACCGGCAAAAGCTGCTTTGTCCTTCCAGATGAACTTCACATAGAATCTGACCCGTGAAAGCACCGCTCGCTTCCGGCTGGCCTTGGGCTTGGGAGCGGCTGTCTCGACGGGAGGCGCCATAATTTGAGCTCTCTTGAACAACCCCCGGAAACTATCAGTGAACGGCCGGGGCTTTCCGAGTCCCTTTCCTGCGGAATCATCACTGTTGTTTTCCGAGGTCAAAAATCGAATTACTCCAATCTAATTCTGGGATCAGCGAGGCCGTAAAGCACGTCTGCAATAAAGTTCGCCAGAATGACTGTTAATCCCACGATCACAGTCACTCCGAGGATTGCCACGTAATCCAGATTGCTGATAGAAGTGACGGTGAACCAGCCCATACCGTGATAGTCAAAAATGCTTTCGATAATCACGGCCCCCGCGGTGGATGTTCCGAAAAAAAGAGCTGCAAGAGTGATGATGGGGATGACTGCATTGCGAAATGCGGTACTGTATACGACTTGTCTCTTTCCCAAACCTTTCATGTACGCGAGTTTCACATAGTCCTTGTCGAGCGCCTCGATCATGCTGGACCGCATGAGGCGTGTCACCACCCCAAAACTGGTCACAGCGATCGCAATCGCCGGTAGAATCAGGTGCTGGATAAGACTCCAAAAGTAGGTAAGATCCCCTGCGATGAGCGAATCAATCAGAGGGAATCCGGTGACGATGTGCGGAGCGGAAAGCGTAGGATCAACGAGGTTCTGCGCAGGAAGCAGTTTGAGGTCATACGCGATAATCAGCTGGATGAGGAAGGCGACGAGAAAGGGGGGACTGGACCAGGTGAGCAAATACAGGCCTCTGATTCCATTGTCCGAGACGCCACCCTTGTTGCCGGCGGCAATAGCGCCACTGAACACACCAATGATGATCGCGGCAACGAGACCCGAGATGACCAGCTCTAAAGTGATCGGGAGATATTCTAGAAGCAGATGGAGCTCCGGCACCTTGAACATCGTGTCCAGACCAAAGTTGCCGTTGAAGATGTTCCAGACATAGTCTGCAAACTGCACTGGGATGGGAGCTGCGAGGTTGTACTGTTTGATGATGATCTGAAGCTGCGCCGGAGGAACGTGCGGACTAGCAGCATAGATCCGCGCCAGATCTGTGGGGGTGGGAGCCAGAACGTGAATTAGGGCAAAGACGAGGAGGATTAAAAAAAGAAGAGCGATAACAGAGTTTATCGCTCTACGGACGACGAATACGAGAAAGTTCTGGGCCAACCATTGACCGTCGCTCTAGGAATAGGACATTGCCTGATAGTAGTAACTGAAGAGGATGTTGAAGACAAAGCCCTGAAGATAGGGCTGGACGAAGAAGTAGGTGTCGGTGTTGGGCAACCACAGATAGGGCGCATCGTTGTACACCTGCTGATAGACCTCGGTAACTCCCGCTACCTGCGCAGTGTGGTTGGTGGTAAAGGGCAAGGTCAAGTATAGATTGTTGAGAGCGGTGTTGTTGTACCAAGCAAAGTTGCCCCCGATACCGTAAGACGGACCGGTCATGGAGACGATCTGCTGGAAGATCGGATCCGGCCAGTCTGGGTACCACGCGCCGTCAAAGAGCAGAGGGGTTCCTTGCACGGTCGTCATCTTGTTGAGGAGCGCACCCGGCGACTCTGAGTTCAACGCGACAGCCACGCCGATTTGTTGCCAACCTGCTTGAATTACGGAGAATTCCGCGCTGGTGAACGAAGTGATCGGAGATACTGTCCACAGCGTGAGCGACTGCAGAGGAGATCCATTCGGATCGCCCAGCTGCGTGCCGTTGGGCAGCGTAACGAAAAAGTTGCCCTGATAGCCGCTCTGGTTGATGCCCTGTTCTGCGAGTGTCAGGTTGTAGCTGTACACTGGTAAGTTTGCTGGGTTGTAGAAGTTTGTAAAGTACGGAGATACAGGACCTACGTAGTTCTCGCAGAGATTCAGGCACACGGAAGTATCAATCGTCGTTAGGTTGACGGAGTGCACGAGTGCCTGTCGAAGCGCAGTGATATTCATCGGGTATTCCTGAGTGTTGAAAGAGATCCATAACTCGCCATAGTTGGGCCCTTCATTGATCAGATATTGCGATGGGCTATAGCCCGAGGGGTAGGAGCTTTCGAGACCCTTGATCTCTGATTGGCTGACGTATGAGATCTGGTCAAGATTGGACACAAAGTTCTCCTGCCGTGCATTGTCCGATAGACCATAGTTGATCACGATTGTCGGGATGGTGGCTGCTACCAGATTTGGCGCGAGACCAGACATGTTGTTGCCCCAATAAGTCGGATTCTTCACGATAACTGCCTGTGTACCGGGGGTGATGCTCTGCACGTAGTAGGGTCCAGTTGTCGGTTCGGGGTTATCGGCAAGGTACGAGTTTACTGCATTGGGCTGCACACCACCATGAGCATCAATGAAAGTGGGATCCTGCACTGCGCCCCACCACGCAGCGAGATCAAGCGGGAAGAATACATAGGACTTTAGAAGATTTATCTGGAACGTCGTGGAATTTACGAGGACCAGTGCCTGATTGGGATAGCTCATGACAGCTGCCTGGGTCGAGTTGCTCGGGTTGAAGTTGCTGAGCATGTTAGCAAGGGCATTCGCAGCATCCGTCGCGTTGTTGTAAGTACTCGAACTGGTTGCCGCATTTAGGGCATTTCCTACTCCCCAAGGGGACGAAAACCCAACGGCACTGTAGTTTGCCGGGAACAGAAGCTCCACGTAGTTGGAGACACCCGGACCTTGACCGATAAGAAGCTCTCGAGCGATGCTGAACCATGCATCAGCCGCAGTCGCCGGATCGCCGTTATTGAAAGTGACTCCCGGTCTCATTGCGAAAGTGAAATTTAGGGCAGAGGCAGAAGTCGTGAAGCTGGTGGCTAATGCAGGGATAGCTTCGGTGGCTGCACTGCCATTGAACTCGACGAGCTCTTGGTAAACCGCGGCAAAGAGCGGTCCGTCACCCAAAGTAAATCCTACCGCTGGGTCAAGTGAATCTTCGACTCCCTCGATACCCGTGACCGAATCGTCCGTGAGAAGACTGGAATTTGAGGGCTTCAATCCGATTGCTGAGCTGCTCGAGGAGGATGAGCTAGAAGAGGAAGAAGACATACTGGAAGGGCTTGAAGACGAGGAAGATGACGAAGAGGAGGTCGAGGTGCTGGGGGGAGCGCTGGATGACGAAGACGATGATGACGTAGGGGTCGTTGGCGGTGGTGTCACTGTGGAAGAAGTACTGGTTGTGGTCGTGGGAGTGGTAGTTTTGGAGGATAACGCGATCGCTGCGCCAGCGGCGATGACGATCACGATGATGACGATAACTGCTACGATTACTCTACTAATTCCAAGATGGTTCGTACCAAGTTTCAGGTTCAAAACAAGTTTCTGAATACCCGCCGACCCTTCCTCCCCTCATAAGCTTTATTCCAATTATCACGCTCAAAGTATCTTTGCCTTAAATTGCATGGGAGTGCAAACAACTAACAATAAATTTCCGCCATAACCGGCCAATTAAATCTGATCGAATGCTGCCATTCGATCTTCAAAATATGGGCGAGGAAAAATTTCATCCCCGTCATAAGGATCGCTAGGCTAAGCAGTATTTTCTTCCACATGGCCGAAATACATCAACTTCCAGATACCTGGATCGCTCGCTTGATCTTTAAGCGGCCTCCGCTGCGCCTCTCAACGGAAACATTCCCATTAAATCGTAAGTAAGCTCCATCGACGTTTGCGACTAGCGCAAAAGATGTGCTTGAACCCTTGTACTTGGTCGATAAATTTGAAATCTAGAGTGGTTTCACTGCGCTGAAACGCTACTTGTAGCGATTTTGATCATCCGCTTTAGTCGTGGTAGATCACTCGGTTCGCGATCGGCTCCGCTTTTTGCGTCGATAAACTCATCTTCGAGATGCCACACTACCTTGCAGCCTCTCGGAATTACAAATAAACGAATGAGATTACCACTGGATCGTCAGGTGTGAATTGTACTCGATCTTGTCCACTTTTCTTTTCGTTTTCTTTGTAACACCGTAAGCAATTGTCTTGCCCCGTTTTTCCTGAAGCTCGCTTAGGCAAACAAAAATCTTGACACCACTGCTCCCGAGATCTGCAACACACCAAGTGTTCGACTTGAGAAATTCGGGCAGTGAAACCTTTTCGAGTTTTTGAGTCTCGGCCTCTTCTAGATTCAAAACAATTTCAGAAGGCATCTCGTCAGCTTCAAGACTGAAAGTGAAATCTTTGCAAGCAAAAGGACTGGAAAGATCTATTCTGGTAGCGGTTCGTTCAG
>JASHXQ010000049.1 GCA_030043455.1 Nitrososphaerales archaeon
ATGCCCTCAAAGAAGACCGTGGAGAAAGTACCGTTCGCGACCGGTTTGATGAGAGCATAGATTACGATTATCTCGGCGATGAAACTGATGACGCCTATGATCGTGATCAACGGGACTCCGCCGATCTTCTTGTTGGCCGGAGATTGGGCGATGGCAAATAGGTCCTTCCTGCGATAGGGGAACACGATCGCTGCAATCGAGACGAACAGGAACGCGATGAAGATTCCCGCGGTGCCGTAGGAAAAGATCTCTCCGAGCATTCCAAGAAGATAATTCGTGGAATAAGCGAAGAAAAGTCCGATCAACGTCATCACGATCACCGCTTTGATGGGTGTACCAGTCCTCGGATTGACGTCCGCAAGAGCAGAGGGAGTAACCCGATCAAAGGACCAGGCGAACATGTTTCTGCTGATCGTGAAGAGAATCGAGACACCCAGAGCGAACGACGCAATGATGAAACTGATGTTGAAGATACTGACAAGAAGCACATTGGGATCCCAGAACATCGACAATCCCGAGGTCATGGGTAAACTGACGTAGGGATAGCTGGAAGATCCGGTGATCCATAAGACCGAAAGAGAGTTCGCCAGAGTCGGGCCTTCACCGAGATAGGCGATGGCAATCATGATCACGCTGAAGATCATGAAGATGGAAACTCCCCCAAATTGCGCCACAATCTGCGAACGGGTATTCCGCTTGACCTCCGAGCTGAAATACGCCGAATAGTTGAACGCCAGATATCCCAAAAGTCCCAGTGCACCTGCATAAACCGTTGCAGAAGAGAATGGTGAAGGAATCCCCACCGGAGCTCCAGCAGCTGCACCAGCCGCAGTTACGTTCGCCACTGTCGTACCCGACAGATGATTAAAGTTCGAAGCAAACGTACCTGACCAGGCAACGAGTACCACCACGACGAAGATCGCGCCAATCACCCAGGAGAGGTAAGTCCAGTATTTCATGAACCCTGCACTCCATTTCGTACTCGCAGCTACGAGCAATCCCGCAAGGATGATGAAAACAACCGAGTACTCGAACATGGTCAGCGGCGTCTGTATGGAAGTCGCGAGGTTAATCCAGCTCTGATTATTGTCGAGCTTGCCTAAATCCCACAGCTCGTCCGCGACTGCCCACTGGACGACAGCCGTGCCGATAGAGCCCACAAAGGAGATGGAAATTATGCTGATCGTAAAGTTGGTGAAGAATCCCACTAGGGGGTGAAGAATGCGGCTGACCCAGACATAATCCCCACCCGTCCTCGGCAGTGCGATGCTGAAGAGGACATACATTGCGACTAGCGGCAACACTAGGAGAAAGCCAAACACCGGAGTCGCGATCGGATTCGCCCCCGGATATTCGCCCTCCGTAAGACCGATCGCGTTGAACACGAACAAGAGGCCAATCCCAGAGAGGATCACACCCATGGCATCCCAGGCAGAAAGCTGCTTGGTCAGGCCCGTAGCGTCGCGTGTAAAGATGCTCTTGCCGGTTGTCGTATCAGTCATGCGAGTTTTTCAGGTCTGCATTAGTTTCCTGTTATAAAAATCATGCCGGGGGATTTGTTTCCGTGAAAATCGATAGCAATTGCCAGAAAATGCCCCTCGTTTGGAAACTAGGCTGCCTGTTTTTTCTGGCCGTTATAACTCAGATCGTACTCGACCCACGATGCAGTGCACGGATTTCCCAACGCCACGTACATCTTCAGTTGCTTCTTTCCCATCTCAACTACAGCACTTCGGCAGGTCCCTGCGAATCTTGATTCGTATTCATAATGTCTGCACGGAGTGTTCCCGCTGGGATGATCTTCTTTGCCCACAGACGCATCATAGTGGGTACTCATGATTTCCATCCCCGCCGCGCCATCGATCTTCCCGAGATTCTTCCTGATTGCCCGGTTGAGAGAGTCGTATCTGTAGTAGGTGCTTGAAGGATTGGTTCGGAGCAAGAGATCTTTCTTCACGCTTTCAGCGACCGCGTGATTCGTTAGCGAGAGGTACTTGTCCTTCTCTTTTGGCCGGATCACCTCGATAGAGTTAGGCGTAAGGTGAATTAACACGGCATCTCCGTTCTTGTCTCCTAGGAGGAAGCTTCCGGCGATACCGTTGTCTGCATTCCGGATGAACTCTACCCCATCATCTACATTATCCACAAATTGCGCGAGGTACCGGAAAATCGTCCACATCGGTACGCCCTTTCGTACTTCCTTGGGCTGGGGACCACATTCTAGAGCGTTGCCCACAGCGCAGAACCCGGTCTCGTTTACTACAGTGTGGTAACCCAGATAGCCCGGCATGATCGGGATCGCAAATCGATATCCTTCTGATGGTGCAGCATCCAAAAGGACGAGGAATTGATCCGTGAAACGCACCCCATCGTCATTATGTCCCATAACCAAGTTCCCGTGTCTCGTGCCATCGCCCCAAGAGACAAACGAGCTACAGAGGAGACCTTCAAGTCCTTTCGTTCCTCCTCTTTCATGGAGGATGTTGATCTGGGAGTTCAATAGAACGATATCATCATACGACACCTGAGCACCGTTTGCGACACCCTCCATTTCTTTAACAAAGCTGGGGTGGCACGCCCTGATCTTATCACTATAGATTGAGAGATCCCCCTGAATGTCCGACTTGTTGCATCCAAGATAGTTTACCAACCCGCTCCAGGTATCAGCGACCGTCTTAGTGATCCGCTCCCTACATTTCGCCCCTTGTTCCTTTCCAAGTTCGAACGGGGAACCCCTCACAGAAACTACGGGGATCGGCCCACTCCATGGGTAGAGGTAATGAGCCTGCCCGGGCTTCAACACCCTCCAGTTCGTGCTTTTTTTATCCTCTCGCTGCACGGAAAGGGTTCTCTGACGCTGGTGCTGATTCTTCATTGTTTCCAAAACACTAGATTGGTAGGAGTTAAGAGATATTCGGTGAAGGGTTCACTCATCGAACTGTTTACATTTTTGAGTTACGCTAGGTTAATTGGTTACCTAGTTACTAAGTTACTGCATGGCCACGGTGAAGGTAAGCGATCACACCTACAAGAAACTGAATGAACTCGCAGGCGAGCTTCGGTCCCGATTGGGTCGACCGGTCTCGGTCGATGAGGCATTAGATTTCGCTCTCAAGGAAAAACGAAAGCTCAAACCTTCAGATTATGCCGGAAGTTGGTCGATGTCAGATGAAGAGGAAAAGAGAATCTTCGGAGACGATCTTCAGAGAATGCGGAAAAGATGGAAGTCCCGAAGAGAGTAGTACTCGACACGACCGTCATCGTAAGACACCTTAGAGGGTCGAGGGAGGAGACACATCTGATAGAGAGACTACACCAGGCCTCTAATTTGGCGACAACCATCTTCAATGCATTCGAAATCATTAACCGGGTCGAGATTCGCGGATAGTTAGGATCTTTGG
>JASHXQ010000050.1 GCA_030043455.1 Nitrososphaerales archaeon
AGAGTCAGGACTGGCGTTCGCGAAACCTTGGAGCGTGGAGGCTTCTAATAACGTGGCAGAGTACTCAGCGGCAATCCACGCACTGGAGTGGCTCAAGGCAAATGGATTCACAGCCGCTCCGATCGTGCTGCGAGGAGATTCTCGCCTCATTATCAATCAGTTAAAGGGCAAGTTCAAAATCAAAGCCCCACGGCTCAAAGAGCTTCATGCTCGCGCATCCAAGCTGGCAAAGGAATTCAAGAATCTTGGACTAGAATGGGTGGACCGTTCCAGAAACGCCGAGGCTGACCGGCTGAGCAGGATCGCCTATCGAAAATACAGAATCGAATCCAAACGCCGAACTATCGCTTGATGCAAGCTTCTTTTTAAGATCCGGGAACGGTTAGTTATCCTTGAAGCTGAGACTTTGGACTCTGCCTCCGCCTCTCTAGAAGACCCACAGCTCCTCATCCGGAGGATCAAGGAAGGCACAGTCATCGACCATATCCGGGCGGGTGAAGCCCTGCGGGTCTTGCAGATCCTGGGAATCACCGGAAAAGAAGGCGAGATCGTGAGCGTTGCGATGAATGTTCCCAGCTCCAAGATTACGAAAAAGGACGTGGTAAAAGTGGCCAATCGTTTTCTGAAGAGCGACGATACTGACAAGCTCGCACTGGTCGCACCGCAGGCGACTGTAAATTTGATCCGGAACTACAAGGTGTCGGAAAAAAGAAAGGTCGAGCTGCCTGCAGTTTTCCGGGGTCTGCTAAAATGCCCCAACCCGACCTGCGTGTCGAACATGCCGCACGAGCCGATCGTTTCCACGATTGATGTAGTGGACAAGGAAACGCCTTTGTTGAAATGCAGATTCTGCCAGAGGCTCATCACCCCGAGCGATGCTGTGCTGATCGAATCCTCGGATTACAGCGATTCCTGAGGCAAATCAGAGCTTCTTCTCCAAGACGAGGAGCAGGAAAACAAAGACCACAAGGAAAAGATTGAACATCATCGTATAGACCCAGAAGTTGCGGACGAACCACGGGGACAGCTTCAGGCCCATGAAAGAAGACTACTTTTGTTCAAGTTTGGCTTTGATTGTCTTTAGGGTGACGAACGTCTCCCTCTCCATTTCGTCGAACCTCATCGAGATGTACTTCGCCTGGCCCTGCAATCGGGGCACGAGCACGTTTTCGATGGAGTTAACCCTGCGCTTGGTCTTGTCGATCTCGACCAGAATTTTGCGGAGGGAGTTTTCCACTTCCGCGATGTCGAGGATAATCTTCAGCGCAGCTTCAAAGTTCTTGATCGTTTGGTCTTCCTTAACGGAGAGCCCCATAAGGGCGTACTGCTCGTCAATCGCCTGAAAATTGGGATCCCGGCCCTGCAGTTCCGGAATTTTCACGCCCATCACGTTCCTCGTCTCGATGGAGAGGCCCTTCATTTTATTGACAACGTAGGCGACGCTCTCGAGCATGATCCGGCCGTGATACATTTCGGCGACTGCCAGCGACTCGTAGCTCTTGTCCATCGTCTCCTTGAGCTGCTTTCGGAGATCCAGCGCTTTCTTGTTGATTTTGAAAAACTCCACAATTAGGGCGGCCCTCTTTTTCTTGAGGAGGCTGAGGCCCTTGTTGGCTAGCTTGATCCGTGCGCGGAGCCTGAGGAGCTCCATGCGGGTGGGCTTGACGGTATCCCTCGAGGACAAGCTCAGATCTTCCGATTTTAAGCAGCGGTTTGTTTGGCTGGTTGTGCTACGTAGTACTTGTCGATGTACTCTTTCTTGATTCTCTTGAGCTCGTTCTGGGGCAACAAGCTAAGAATACTCCACCCGATCCCAAGAGTCTCCTCAATCGTTCTGTCCTCATACTTGCCCTGGCTCACGAATTCTTTTTCGAAGCGATCTGCGATGCGGAGGTACTGCCGGTCGGTCTCGGTCAGCGCTGCTTCGCCCACGATCGCGCTCAGCGCTCGCAGATCTCTTCCCTGGGCGTACGAGGAATAGAGCTGGTCCGCGACTCCCCTGTGATCTTCCCGCGTTCTCCCCTTGCCGATGCCCTGATTCATCAGCCTGGAAAGTGACGGAAGTACATCGATCGGCGGATAAACACCTCTGCGGTGGAGCTCCCTGCTGATTACGGTCTGCCCCTCGGTGATGTATCCGGTCAGGTCGGCGATCGGGTGCGTAATGTCGTCACCGGGCATGGAAAGAATCGGAATCTGCGTAATAGATCCTTTCTTCCCCTTGATGCGGCCGGCGCGTTCGTAAATCGACGCAAGGTCGGTATACATGTAGCCTGGATAACCCCGCCTGCCTGGAACTTCTTCTCTTGCCGAAGAAATTTCCCGGAGAGCTTCGCAGTAGTTGGTCATGTCCGTCAAAATGACGAGTACGTGGGTGTCGAGCTCAAAAGCAAGATACTCTGCAGCAGTGAGGGCCATCCTCGGAGTTATGATCCGTTCCATGGATGGATCGTCTGCGAGATTGAGGAAAAGTACCGCTCTTTCCAGAGCGCCGGTGTTTTCAAAATCCTTGATGAAGAAATTTGCTTCCTCGCTTGTAATGCCCATAGCGCCGAAAACGACGGCGAAGGTTTCCTGCTTACCGAGGACTTTGGCCTGCCGGGCAATCTGCGCAGCGATGTCGTTGTGAGGCAGTCCCGCTGCGGAAAAGATCGGAAGTTTCTGTCCCCTGACCAGCGTGTTCATTCCATCCACGGCGGAGAGACCGGTCTGGATGAATTCTGAAGGTTCGGCTCGCGAGTCCGGATTGATCGCCGCACCGGAAATGTCATTTCTCTCGGAAGAAACGATTGGAGGACCGTGATCTCGGGGCTGCCCTAACCCGGTAAAAATCCTTCCCAGAATTTCGTCTGAAACCGGGAGTTTGACAGTCTCTCCCCTGAATTTGACTCGGGTATGGGGCAGATCCAGTCCTGTCGTAGTTCCAAAAATCTGCACTACAGCAAGACCCCGACTCGTCTCGAGCACCTGCCCATTCCTCGTCTCTCCATCGGGAAGCGTAATTTCGACCAGCTCGTTGTATCCGGCGTTATTCACGCCGTCGACAAAAAGCAGCGGCCCAGCCACGCGGTTTACTGAAGTGTATTCTATTCTGCTCATTTCTCTTTCACCCTTTTACTCTCTCAGCTGTTTGAACTCGTCATCGGCTTCTTTCAGGATTCCATTAAGCTCCGTGTCGCTCACATTTTCAGGAATTTCCTTCATCCTCCCGATCCGGTCTCGCACCTCTAGGGCAGTAATCCTCGCAAGCGGGACACCGGCTTCTACGGCTTGCTGCTCTAACTCCTGATACCGGAGAATCACCTTCATCATGAGATAGTCCTTCTTGAAGGAAGTAAAAGTGTCGACGTCCTGATAGGCACTCTGTTGCAAAAAGTCCTCCCTGATCATACGCGCCGAGTCCAGAACGGCTCTCTCCTTCTCCGGCAGGGCATCTGGTCCTACGAGTTGTACGATTTCTTGGAGCTCCGCCTCTTGCTGTAAAGTGAGCATAGCTTGCGACTGCATGTCCAGCCAGTCCGGCGCGACATTTTTCGCAAACCAGTCCTTCAGAGTATCTTTGTAGAGAGAATAACTCGTGAGCCAGTTGATTGCGGGGAAATGCCTCCTCGAAGCCAAGCTTGCATCCAACCCCCAGAACACTCTCGTGACCCGGAGGGTATTCTGCGATACGGGCTCGGAGATATCCCCTCCAGGCGGTGACACTGCGCCTATGACGGAAATGGAACCTGTCCTATTCTCTCCAACCAACGTCTTGACTGTTCCTGCGCGTTCGTAGAACTCTGCAAGCCTTCTTCCGAGATAAGCTGGATAACCCTCCTCACCGGGCATTTCTTCTAGACGTCCACTGATCTCTCTCAGAGCCTCAGCCCACCTGGAGGTGCTGTCTGCCATGAGGGCCACAGCGTACCCCATGTCCCGGAAATATTCAGCGATAGTGATCCCCGTGTAAATGCTGGCTTCCCTCGCCGCGACCGGCATGTTAGAGGTATTGGCAATGAGGATGGTCCTCTCCATGAGCGGCCGCTTCGTACGAGGATCTTCGAGCTCAGGAAAAGTGGTAAGCACCTCGGTCATTTCATTGCCACGCTCGCCACAACCCACGTAAACGATAATGTTGGCGTCCGCCCACTTTGCCAATTGCTGCTGGGTCACCGTCTTTCCTGAACCAAAGGGCCCAGGGATACACGCGGTACCCCCACGAGCAATGGGGAAGAACGCGTCAATCACTCTTTGCCCCGTGACCAGCAGGGCGTTAGGCTCCAGCTTCTCCTGGAAAGGCCTGGGTCTCCGGACTTCCCAGCGCTGCATCATTGGAAAAGTCTTGGAGTCGCCCGACACCGTCTTGATCGAATAGATGGGTTCTTCAATCGTGAAATCACCATCGCTGATGTCAGTGAGCAACCCCGAGACACCATTCGGGCAGATGATGCGGTGCTCCACAATTGCGGTTTCCTGGACAGTACCCAGAACATCGCCCGTAACCACCTCAGTTCCTTTTTTGATAGAGGGAACGAATTTCCATTTCTTTTGTTTGTCGAGAGCTTCAGTGACGACCCCCCTTTTGATAAAGTCCCCACTTTTCTCCTTGATAATTTCGAGTGGACGCTGTATCCCGTCAAAGATCGAAGTGGCTAGTCCCGGGCCTAGCTCCGCGGAAAGCGGGGTGCCGGTGTTATCGACCTTCTCTCCGGGCCTGATCCCAGCAGTGTCTTCGTAAACTTGAATCGAAGCGACATCGCTATTCAGTCTGATCACTTCTCCTATCAGACCTTCTTCTCCTACCCTAACGACATCAAACATCTTCGCGCCGGTTAATTCCTCGGCCTCGACGACAGGGCCGGAAATCTTCAGAATTCTACCCAACTTTCTTTACTCTAACTCCCCTTTCCTTAGCCACTGAGATTTATGCCTATTGACTTTCGAATGAGCTCTTGCAAAGATTCCTCAGAACCCTCAGTTGTACCCCGTTTTCCCGGAACGAAAACCACGATAGGTTTCGAGGAAGATTCCACCGCATTTTCCAGTCTCCAGTCCATGTACTTTCGGATCGAGCTGCTCGCAATGATGATGCCGATTTCTTCTCTCTTCAAAAGCTCGCCTAATTTTTTCGCGGCTACCTCTCCCTCAACCGTGTACCACTCAGACACTCCCGCGAGCCGGAAACCCAGAGTCAGTGCCTCTTCTCCTATGACTACAGTTCTGTCGGAAGCTTGTTGTTGTTGCTTTGCTGCCATGATCGATCCCAGAATTTCTATGCAAAAAATAAGGAGGCTTTGATCTCTGCCTCGGGGACGTTGTTTTGCTTCCCCCGGATTATTTTAGTCAGGTTCTCCACTTCCAATTCTTTGAGCATGACGTAAGCCACGATGGACGCCAAAGACGGGGGCGCAACTCGAAGGGAGGTGATGGTCTTTTGAGTCATCTTTTTCTCGAGCAAATTCTCCACGGGTACCAACCCTTCCGTTCTGTACTCGACCAGAGATTCGGTCAGAT
>JASHXQ010000004.1 GCA_030043455.1 Nitrososphaerales archaeon
GATTCTTTTTTCTTCGGCGCTTCCTTTTCTACGCGTGTCTTGACCTTCGACTGCCACAGAACCTCTATTTCGTAAGACGAGTAGCCTTTTTCCAAGCCTTCTTTCTCAGTTTCGTTAATGGAGTTCACAAGGTCAGAGGTGTAGTTCTTCCAGAGCTTGTCGGCTTCTTCCCGGTTGAATTTTTTTCGGGGCAAACGGCTGAAGACCGTCAGCAAAATCCTCACTAGGTCTAATTTAGGTTTCGATATCTTCGACGAACAAACCAATGGATTTATTGTAGGTTCTCTTGTTTAATTTCTTCGTTGATCCAGGACTCCGCCTCGATTTTCGTAAAAGGACCATGTCCGGGATAAACGTCCGAAGAGCCAGGAAGCTTCATCAATTTGGTCAAAGAGTCAATCATTGCAGCCGGATCTGCTCCCATACCATCGAGTCTGCCGTAACCCCCCGCAAAAAGTGTGTCTCCAGAGAATAACTGCCCCAGCTTTTCATTGTAGAGGCAGATTGAGCCTTCGGTATGTCCCGGAGTGTGAAGAACTTTGAAAGCTATTGTAGGTCCGATTTTGATCTCAGATCCGTCGACCAGTTGAATGTCTGGTTCGATTGGTACTTTCTCGATTCCGAGCTGTTCGGAAGCTTCATCATCAACAGCCAATCGATAGGCATCCAATTCATGAATTGCCAGTTTAGCTCCGAAACCTTTTCTCAACATGTCGTCCTCCGCTGTATGATCTGTATGACCGTGGGTATTGACGATCAGTACCGGTTGAATGCCCAGCTCGTGAATCCTGCCTGACAACTGTCTCGAACCCTGCGCAACGTCGACGACCACGGCATTGTCCGAACCGTGCTCGTAAAGGATGTAGACGTTGTTAGCTAGCGGTGGAACTACTAATGCTTCAATTCTCAGGCCGTCTTTCCTCAATGAGCGCCTTGATTCGGGAAGAGAGCCAGGCTCCAACGGATCACCTTGTCGTAAAAATAATCACGAGTAAGAAGCAACCGACCCGTCGTCACTATCTTCATCTCCTTCTTCGTCCGCTAAAGAAGAATTTATCAAGTCGGAAACTCTCTTCATGTTGAAAGCGATGAGCACCCCTCCACCAAGCATGAGGTAGGGAAAGGAGGAGACCAGAAATCCATAATCTTCCGAGTGGATGCAAGCTGAAACATCAGACTTGCACATCGCGGTCTCGGACAACACCGTCCCCACAGGGACGACCAATAGAATTGTCCCCACTGCGAAGAGAAAAGCCACCGACTTTTTGTTTAATTCCGGATTTTTGGTCGGTGGAATGCCTGGCCCCGAAGTGCTCACTTTTCAATTTTCAACTCTGAACTGCCGGAGTCCAAGGACACAAACGTTGCTTGGTTCAGATCGAAAATATCATTTTCGGGTAAATCGAAGAGTGGAATTCCTGCTATAGCACAGCCTGATGCAGTAATTATATCGGTCGTCTGATTAACTATGGCCTTGGGGGCCTTGTGGTTTTTCTTCAACCGGTAAATGACGTAAGCCCCCACGGAACTTCCTACTGTGTTCGGAAACACGAGAATCTTCCCTGCGAAGGACTGATTGAAGATGGGACTTTTGGGATCCGATACCGAGCCTGTTTCCGGATTCACTCCTTGAAGAAATGCTATTGCTTGAATCGAAAATAGGACTTCACCCTTGGCCTTCCCGTCTACGATTGCCCTAATTTTCATACCTTCAGCTCACGTTCTCTTCGATAATTCTTCGAGTATCTTTGAGCGAGATCTTCACGCCGTGGACCTTTCGCATGTAGTACGCTCCCTTGCAGGAATCTGTTTCCACAGAGTCGACGTTCAGAGCGGAGATCAAAGGAGTAAAATCGGCGCAAGCATCGCGGACAAAAATTCCACCCGCTCCCTCTATAACCTGAGCATAACCTCGCCTCTGGGCCGTTTCATAGATCTTGGAAGAACAGAAGACGAAACATTTCTTCCTAAAATGCTTCCCTGATAGCATCCGGCTGAGCTCATAGAGCTCCTCGATTGTCATCTGCGGGCACCCAAAAATAATCGCATCTCCCTCCCCCGACTGCGACAGTTCCGAAAAGACATCCTCGTACTCCTTTTCGGTGAAATCGATGGACTCTACTTTTTCACGGGAATTCGGAACAAACATCCCCGAGCTCCCAGTCGTCCCAATCGCCGCGCAAAGCGCCTTAGCTTCAGCGATCTGGAGGTTGAATTTTTGTCCTTGGAATCCAGCAACACCCGGCACGTTTTTTCCAGCGAAATAGCCGAGAACCCCGTAGTCCACCGATCCTGACAACCCATTGTTTCCCCTATTTTCCATCTTGATTCTGACATTTTTGGTGGGAACCCGATTTCTCGGGAGGTGCAAATCCGAGTATACTGTTTTGCCCGTAAGAGCGCAGGCCAAGGCACTGACCGCGCTTTCCCGATTGGTCTTCAATCCCAAGATGGAATTTGCGTAAATTGCGGCAGAAGATTCAGCCCATGCCACGCTTGTTCCTTTCCGAGGAACTCTGTAAGATTGGAAGGGGACGCATGTAAAAGAAGTGGCTATGCCCAGTCTCTCGTACGCAGCTATGATCTTCAGTTGTTTTTCAGCGTAATCAGCTGGAATCTCAAGGGAGTCCCACTTTTCAACGTCCATTCCACATGGATTCACCGTTGTAAACACTCGGAACTTTGAGCTACGCTTTCCGCTAATCTTTCTCAGAAAATCCAGGCCGTACTCTCCAATCGTGAGGTACGAAACTCCTGACACGTGTGCCCACTTTATCGGGATTAGTCTCTTGGCGTTGCTGATCTTACCTATGGCGACGAGAACTCGATACGCCATTTCCAAGGCTTCGCCATTTTCCCCAGCTAGAGCTTTTTCCTCAGCATTGGTAAGAAACAACCGAAGATAATTCCTTTGGATTTGTTTTAGTTCGGATCGGATCTCGTGGCGAGACTTTCCAACAATCTCTTGGTGCCCGAAGTTTCTGGAATCTTCGCTCGTTCGAATTTCTTTCGGTCCTGGTTAATTGAAAGAGTCGCGTCCAACCCGATCTTGGAAGTTACGCCAGACTTGGCGCTTGAGGGATCCAGACTCGATCCTCTAGCACCATTGATCTGTAAGACTCCCGTAGCAGCCTGAAATCTTGTGGATAACGCCCACTCTACTTCCTCTAGATTGAACGGATCAATATCGGAATCTACTACTACGACCAACTTCAGCGGATGGGAGGCAGCAAAACAGTTCAAGATGGCGGTTTTTCCATCTCCATCGCTAGATTTCTCGATACTCACAACGCAGTGGAAGTAGCCACTCCCCGCGGGGGTAAGATTGATCCCACGGATTTTTGGAATCGACCTCAAGAGAACTTCCCTAATCTTCAGTTCTTGAGGTAAGCCCATGAAAAGAGAGTGTTCCCGTGTACTGGCGATCACGGCTTGATAAACGGGATCTGCCGCGTAATGCATCCTTTCGAAGGTAATGACGGGTTGCTTCCGGATGTCGTCGTAAGTTCCAGTAAGATCGACAAAGGGCCCCTCATCAGTGAGGTCTTGAAAATCGATGAAGCCTTCTAACACAAGCTCACTATCAACCGGAATAGCAATCCCTGTTTGTTCAGAAGAAGTCAGTTTCAGATTTCCTCCGGACAGAGAATTTGCAATGTCGTACTCGCTCTGCCCGTACGAGAGTTGGAGAGACCCCGCGACGAAGACAGCTGGAGGAGGTCCAATGATTACTGAAAGGGGAACCTTTCCTTCGGTATCTTTGCCGATCTGATTGAGGTGCCGTGGAACAATTCTTGCCGCGACCTTGTTTTTGGAAAGAACTAGCATTCTATGAAAGGAAAGATTCTCCATCTCTGTTCCCGGATATTTAGCGACAACTATTCCGGCGGTGATGTACTTGCCAGCTTCACTTTGGAAGTGCGTTAGAATCGGCAGCTTGCTAAGATCAGCTTCCCCATTGAAGGCCCATTCCGACCTCCGAAAACTCGACACGAGCCCCTTGGAGATAGGGTGCTTTATCGCAGATTCTAGGACACCCAGAAGAGAACCCTCGCCAATTCCCAAACCCAGCTCCACATTTTTTCTGGTAGATAGAAGATTCCCAGCGACCTTGAAAGAAGATCCTGCAACATTCTCAAAAAGAAAAGCTCGTTCCTGAAACTTTGCCAATACCGCAGAAATTTCATATTCGGGAGAGACTCTTCCGTCGACAGTGGAAATTGAATCGTCAGCTTTGAGGGAGCTTAGAAACTCCTTCAAGTTAGGCGATCAATCCCTAACTAAGCAGCTTTCGAACTTCGTTAATCAGTGTTTTCATGGAGGCGGAGTCAAGCTCTTCTCTCAAATAAAGAGAGACGACAGCAATACCTCGAAGTTTTTCCGCGAGCATCTCTCCGACGGTTCCCGCGAAGATTGCCCCCTTACTTTCCGGGATAAGGGAAGATGAGGTGGATCTTTCACCCGTCGGGACAGCCACTGTTATGGCGCCCATACGGGGATTTTTGTCTTCGGAGATGCTTGCAAAGACTCCGTTTGTCAATGTCAACAGCTCAACTTTGAAGATCCGTCCTCCCACATTGCATTCGGTGGAGTGGAATCTTTTCTTCTCGGACCCGGAGTCCTTTTGACTCAAAATCTATTCACCCTTCATTTTGATCTGAGTCTAACGAACCGTGCTAGATTCATGAGAATTACGAGGTAGATTAGAGCTTGGCAAAAGTCAAACGCTGGTTCCCCTTTCAGGAAACACGGGCCACCTGTACAGTTGGGATTCGTGGCAGAGAGCTGAAACGTAAGAAAGGAAAGACTGAGGACCACATTCGATTCACCGAACCCGGTCCCAGCTGGGGGAACAGGTGCGGTCATGAGCGCTGGATAGGCAACATACTGAAGATATCCCGCCACCAGCGCGAGAAGTAATACAACCGCGTTGGTTAGGATGAACTTTCCTTCCCAATATCTTTCGTGACGAGGGACCCGGGACTCCTCCAGCTGGCTCTCTCCACTACTCGTCGTGTTCTGGGGTTCTGTCATGGAAATATTCGCCAGGATTTTCGTTAAGGTAGCAATGCCGATCCCGTGAAAACTAAAGACGTTTTCATTGTTAGCTCTTTAAGTCTGTTTGGATCGAGCACACTCGACCGTTGGTCGTTTGGCAGACTTGATTCCTGAATTTATCCGACCGACGTGTGGTGGTGAAGGAGTAATACTCTACATTTTCATGACTCTAAATCTCATGAAAACATTCGGTTTTAGATACCACAAGGGCGCGAACAAAACATCCACGGCATGAAGAAAGGTAAGGCGATGCAGTTTCAGTCCGATAAAATTCTCAAACATTCCTGTTCCCAAAATGGACTCGACCCTCAAGTTTTTTGTTGAATAGTAGTTAAGGGGCGCTAAGTAAATTTGGTGATCGAAATCTCCCGTTGCTACTAGTGCGTTGGTTTTCACATGTTTGTATTTTCCGAGGCTGGGGTTTTGTGCGCTGATGACGACCGTTGCTCCATCCTTGGCAATCCTCTGAATTTCCTCTAGTACAACCAAAGGATCTTCCAAGTGATGGACGACCCTGATCAAAAAGACATTATCGAATTGATTGTCGTCAAAAGGTAAATTGTGAAGCTCAGCTCTTACCAACTCTGTTTTTTTTGCTGTTTTGCTAGCTCTACCGATGTTAGCGGCGGAATAATCGAGCATCACGACTCTTGAAAAATAACGTTCGAAAAAGGAGGTCAGCCTGCCAAAGCCCCCTCCCAATTCTAAACACGTAGTTCCCGGTCCGATCCAGCGGGACAGGATCCGCTTTTCAGCCAGATCCTCTATCTGCTTGTTTTTCCACTGCTTTGTATAATCGTACCGATCGTAGTCCGGCACGATGCGCGATTCTTTCAAGCATCTAGCACCAAAGGCGAAAGTAGAATCCCAGAAGGGAATATTTCATGATCCAACCTCTTGTAGTCCAGTTTATCTTTTTAGTTATTGTCATCCTTGAGTAATTCATGAATCCGGGTAGGGTGACGATTGTGATTCCCACCCACAATCGGCCCGGGAAAGTATGCGCTCTTCTTGAAAGCATTGGCCGAAATCAAAGCCCTGAAATTGATTCTATCGTAGTAGTAGATGACTCGGAAAGTCCGACAGACCTGTGTTCACAATTTCCGGAATTGAAGATACGACAAATAGCGCTATCGAGTCGAGTGTTCATCTCAAAAGCCAAAAACATTGGGTGGAGACAAGCTCAGACGGAATATGTCTTCTTCGTCGACGATGACAATGTGCTCGACAAAACCACGATTTCTGGAACGCTCGATGCCATAGATAACCGATCACAGACGGCGGCGATTATGCCCGCGGTGTTATACAAATCCAGACCTGATCTCGTTTGGGTCTATGCGGCTCCCTTCACCAAGCCCCCAGATTTTGAATTGCTCGGGCGAAATCTGCCAAGAAATTCTGAGCTTGAAGGAAAATACTACACCACTGATGCGCTGCCCAATGCAAGCATCATCAGGAGGAAGGCCTTAGAGGAGGTGGGTGGGTTCAATGAGCGATTGGTCGTGAACAGCTCAATGGACATTGCGGTGAGATTGAAGGGCAAAGGCTGGGGAGTGTCTGCCTACACAGGGAGTTTCATTTTCCACGATGTGGAACCACCCGGAAAAATGGGCTGGTGGGCCGCTCATGGCTGGGCCGATCCCAAAAGAGTACGGTACGAGATGAGTGATTGGTTCATAATAATGCGGACTGTTCGGGGCAATGAAAGATTTCTGACCGTTCGATCCCTCCTGGATTCGACCAGATTTGTTCTCCCAAACTCTCTTGCCTATATCGTCCGTGGTCGGGAAAGAAAAGAAGTTATGGCGGAACTATGTCGCGGATATGTACAGGGCATAGTTGAAAGCAACTCAATGAGCACAAGTCCCTAATCAGAGGTGAAATTTCTGTCCGATACTCCACAACGACAGGAGCTGGCATTCGAGACGCTGAAGCTCGTTACTCGGGGAAGAAAGACCGGATTATCCCACATCGCCCTAATGAGATTCGTAAATTCGCAAGGTGTCTTCTTTGTGATATCCGGAAGGGAGAAAAGTGATTGGGCCATTAATGCGCTAGCAACCAAGGAAGCGGTCGTTAGGCTGGGAGACTTTGCACAAGTCGTGAGCTGCGAACGCCACCTCAACCGGGAAGAGGTCATTGGTCTTTTCCGGAAGAAATATGGGAAGAGGGTAGTGTCCGAGTGGTATGCTTCTTCACAACTTTGCTTGAGACTAGTGCCCTCTGGGCCGCTCACATTGCGTGGAAGAATTCGAGGGGAGAACGATTCTGCTCTTGACTTTGGGTCTTGGAAGAAAAGGGGTAAGAACTATTATGCCGCTGTCTCCGAGGCGTTCGACTCTGCCTCTGATGAGTATGATTTTACTATTCGGCAGAATTTCATCAATGTATGGATTAGGAACAAATCGGTAAATGAACTGTTATCGATTTCAAAGCCCGAGGATATTCTTCTAGAAATTGGATGCGGTACTGGTGTAGAAGCCATTCAAATCTCAAAGTATGTGCAAGGCATTGTCGCAACGGATATCTCTGGGAAGATGCTTTCGATCCTGAACCAAAAGATAACCGCCCGGAAATTGGAAGGGAGAATTAAACCGGTGCAGATAGCAGCATCGGAAATTGCGAGTGCCAAAGAGTTCTTGCCGAATGGAGAGGCGAGACTAGCGTACTCTTTTAATGGTGCCTTAAATTGCGAGCTGAAGATTGCGGAATTTCCTGGAGAACTCTCGAAAGTAATGGAGCCAGGAGGCCTCTTTCTTTGCTCCATTCGTAATACTTTCTGTCTCTCGGAAGCTATAACTCATGCAGCCGTACTACAGTTGGATCGGATGGCTCCGAGGAAAAGACAGCCGGTGATGGTGTCAGTTGGGGGGATTGACATTCCTTCTTATTACTATTCCCCCAGCCACTTTGTAGAAATCTTCGGACCATTTTTCAATTTGAGAAAAATGATCGCACTCCCGGGTCTTATGCCCCCTGCCTATCTCAGTAATATCTACGTGAGGATCCGGAAGGGGTTATTTTTTCTAGAAAGCGCAGAGAGAGCTCTAGCTAATCATTATCCCGTGAATCGAGTGGGGGATCAAACTCTAATGGTTTTCGAGAGAAAGGGTTCTCTTTAGCGTCCTCAATGGTAGATCGTATACCTGAAAAAGATCTGAGACGAGTTCCTAAACGAATAAATTAAAACCGGCTATTATTGGGAAAGGGGTTCCCCGATATTGAATGTCTCTGACTGGCTCGATAAGTCCCAACTGCAGACAATCGTCGCGGAGCCCGGCTCGCATCTAGTGGTATTCGCAGCCAAGTGGTGCGGGTTCTGCACTCGCTTTGTTAATCAGGCGAGGGAGTTCGAAAGTCCTCTGACACTTTCCCTGATTGATACTGATGAGCCAGACGAATCTCTGTGGGAGGACTACTCTGTAAAGATCGTTCCCACTCTTGTGGTCTTCAACGATGACGAAATCGTCTTTCGTCGCGATGGCAAGTCCGGTGCCGGACTAAAGCTGACAGATCTCGAAGAAGGCGCGGTCCGAGCGAAATCTAACTAAGTGTGCCAGAGATAAAAGTAGGAAAAGATTACAAGAAGAATAGAGCTTACGAAGGCAATCGCCCATCTAGTTCGATCCCAATCGAAAATCCGTGTACCATCCAGTGAACCGAAGGGGATCAAATTGATCAGAGCCATCCACGCATTAAACCAAGCAATTTGAACAAAGATGGAACCGAAGAAATGTCCGGCGAAGCGTGACATGATAAATACCAAGGTACCGAGAGCGATATTGAAGCCCGGACCGACGAGAGAGACGCCTCCGAGTACCTCTTTGTTCCCGTTACCCTGGATATTCATTTGTCCAGGAGCGAGAAATTTTACCAAGAAAACCGAGCTCACCGCGGTTAACATCAGCCCATATAGATTAGTCCTGAACTCTGCCCAGAGGCCGTTTCTTCTTGCAAGAAACTTATGGGCGATTTCGTGCCCCAAAAATGACACAAGGTAAGCGGGGACAGCGACCGCGAAGAAGAGGGGAGTCGCAGCTACCAAGGTGCTAGGTGTCACCGTCCAATTGGTCAACACTCCGGAAAGAACCACCAAAGACGAAGCCGCGAGAATGTGCTTCTCCTCAGCCTTGGAGAAGACACCGGCGTACCTCAGCCGAAATCTTGAATGGCTCGAGCTAATGTAAGGGAGACTTTTCCTTTCATTACCGCTGGGCGCGTACCGTTTTACGTCTGCATACCCCGGTTGCTTCGGACCGCCAACTCGTGGGCAAGCGTGATTTTCTGGTAACCGGTGCTGGCCACAAAAATATTCGCCGCAATAATTACATCGGAAGGGCAAGCCTT
>JASHXQ010000051.1 GCA_030043455.1 Nitrososphaerales archaeon
GCGAAAAATCTCATGATCGGATCTTCCATTCGGGCGAAGGATTTATCGAAAATCTTCACTCTGAATCTCCTCAGGTCCGCATACCTGGGAATTTCAGAAGAACGGCCCTATCGTATTTAGAGCAGAGAAAGGGAGGGGCCCCCTAAAGGACAAACACGCGCGTGCGAGATACGATTTGCTCTTGCTGCTTATAACGGCCTCGAGGGGATCAAGGAAGATCTCTCCTTCCAGTCACTTGTTGTTCAGAATTCCAGTAGATCAATTGCTTCTGTTTGGAATAAGCCTTGGAGAATTCTAGCTTCAGAAACCTCCAATTTATCGTGCTATTGCTTTTCTTTTTGAAAACGCTTAGCCCGAACAGAGTATGGTAATGATGAAAGACCCTCAGCTAATTCCAGATAACTTGGATAATTTTCCGAGCACTGAGCTCTCTTCTGGCCCTCGGAGGTTCGGCCAAATGTGGATCTATCCTAACATTGTAAAAATTCCTGAAATTGGGGTTGAGACACTGTCGGCGAGCGGACACAGTTAAATTCCGGCAGTATTAGTGAAAATCCAAATTGGCGAAGGAGTGCCTGCATCCTGTCTTCAGCTTGATGAGAAGCGGGCCTGACGTGTCAGCTTACTGCTCGAAATGCTGGAAGCTCATATTCAAGTCCAAAGACGTCATGGTCTGGAAGTACGGCCTGGAATCTTACTTCAAAACCGAGCCTGATGGGTGTACGGGCAAGCTGGTAAAGCTTTACCGTACGGACCGCTACGTCACCGCCCGATGCATGGCCTGCGATTACCATGTTCGCCAGAGCGAGTTGAAGGTGGATCGGACATCAATCGTGCAGCCTAGAATTGCTCCGGTAAAAGCAGTCTGGAAAATCTCTTCCTCCGCATAGCTTAGCCTGTCTGTCTATTGCAATTGCTGTCCTTTCTCGTAGATCGCGACTAATTTTCCGAAGATCCCTTCGGTTGACGACAGTTGCTTGTTGATGCCCATGCTCATCTGGACGAAGCTGGGCTACAAGGTTTCGTCAGTGTCCTTGCGGATCCCGGGCCGGAAATTGTAGTAATTTCCAATTCAGTGAATCTCGAAAGTTCGCGTAAAAATCTCGAGCTCTCTAGGAGAATCAAAAAAATCATTCCTTTTGTTGGCATCCATCCGGATGTATTTCGGCCGTCATCCGACCAGAAAAATCCCACATTTGATAGCCTGCAAGAAATGTTAGATGGAATTCAAAGGATCGCCGATCAAAGTTTAGGCATTGGCGAAATTGGCTTGGATCCGAAATACGGTTCTGAAAAAGAACAAGAAAAACTCTTTCAGGCGATGCTTGCGATCGGCGAAAAGACCGGACTCGCTTCCTCCATCCACAATCGCAACACTGCCTCAAAAATTCTAGACATCTTGTCCACGTTTTCGTTGAAAGGATCCGTACTATTTCACTGGTTTGCCGGTACAGATCAGGAGCTTATGAAAATCAACGATAGAGGGATGTTCGTTTCTTTCGGCCCTTCGATATTAAGTTCCAAAAGAATGCAACGCCTTGTTGAAAAAACTCCGATCGAGTACTTGCTTTCGGAAACAGATTCTCCCACACCATTCAACTCTCTAAATCAATCCATCAGTACTCCATTTCTGATCGCAAGTGTGGTTTTTGATATCGGTCTGATCAAGAAAATTTCATTCCACGATCTCGCAGAAAAAATCAATGACAATCTTTTGAGATATCTAGGAACGCAAACCTCATTAAGGGTCAAGGGAAAGTAAAGTGGTTGCCTAAAACTTGGCAATATAGATATTGGTAATTAACCATAAGGTGTCGCGACGCAAGTGAGTAGTATTGAATAAGGTAAGAAAGCTCGCCGAGGAGCTTTTGACGAAATATCCGACTTTGTTTTCAACTAATTTTGAAGCGAATAAGAAAGCGCTTGAAAAAGTGGCAATTATCAGGAATCGTGCATTGCGTAATCAGATTGCGGGTGCTATCAGTTCCATGGTCTCTGAAGAGGGGCCTGCTCCTAGAGAGGAACCTGGCAGCGAGCTGGGAGATTTGATCTCTCAGGAAGAGCCGTCAACAGAGCAAGCGGCACTTCCGACCGAAGTTTCCCAGCAAGCTCAATAATCTTTCTCAAATTTTAGACAGCTGAGGGAATCTCCCGCTGTCGGTTGAAGTCAATGCAGACGGGCTGAGTTTTCGACTGTCCATTCTGCCACTGGTGGAAATCAAGCCTCACGAAGAGACGATCCCCCGGGTTCTGGATTCGATCATTGCTGATGTGGAGAGGACCAACTTCCAACGCGATCCAATCCTGGTCGACGGGAAAACTCACATCGTTCTGGATGGTATGCACCGTCGGGCGGCTCTCGCTGCCACTAACTCCAATTATGCCCTATGTTCAGAGTATGATTATCTCGGAAATCAAGTCAAGCTCGAAAGATGGTTGCGATATTTCATCGCGCCAAGCGAGGAGTTTTTGAATGAAGTAAAATCACTGCTCGGTCTGGTAGAACGTCCTAATTTTGAGAAGGCCATCAGGGCGGTAGATCGAGGAGAGAGTAAGATAGCCCTAATTTCTGCTGCCGATTCATACTCCAGCGACCGGGACTGGAGTTTGCAGGCCGTATATGATGCAGTGAGCCAAATCGACAAATTATCCGAAAAATATCAGATCGAACTGGACTTTACTCCAGAGTCGACCAAGCTGGAGCTCTTCACCTCAGAATCGGTCTACCTGTTATACCCGGAGAGGATGTCGAAGAGAGATGTTCTGGAAATGGCCGGCAGCGGACACGTTTTCCCGTGCAAAACGACGAGGCACGTC
>JASHXQ010000052.1 GCA_030043455.1 Nitrososphaerales archaeon
GCAGTCCACTCTGGACGAATCCCAACGTGATCATCACGCCCCATGTAGCGGCAGACCAGAACTCGCTTCATGTGCCGGAGCGTCGTACCAGACTCCTGCTGGAAAACTGCCGGAGATTCAGCCGTGGGGAAGAGCTACTGAACGTGATGGACAAGAGAAATTGGTTCTAACGTTTAGAGTGTCAAGTACTCCGTCGCGATCAACCAGCCAGTACAAGTAGCTTTGATGCGATGACCTTTTCGTCATCATCTTGCAGGCACTGCGGGTTGAGGAAGAGTATGTTGTCCTTCACGTAAACGTAGATCGATGGATCTCCCGCCTTTAACTTGTCCGACAACTCCGCCGCATTTGTCCAGGAGGCCTTGTTGAAGTCGAGCGCGACTCTCGGAATGGTCAGCGGCCGGACTGAATGGGGAAAAGCGGGATAGATTTTTTGGGGCGTGGGCAAGTTTTTCGACTTTGACAGCTCGGAAACCAGATAGTCCACTTTTTTCTCCCAGTGTTTCATTTCTGCAGCGTGGTCGCGCTTAACATATTGAGTAACTGCAGCCACCACAGCTAAGACATCTTCCTTACTCACTTTCATCGATCTACCGAGGAGGGCGATCGTTTGATTTTCCACGTATTCGTAGTATTGCAGTCTTACGATGGTGTCGATCAGATCTCTGCGACCCAAGACCAGTCCGGTATCATTGGGAGCACCGATGCCTTTGCCCCCGCTAAAGACAACCACATCAGCTCCCATGGCATAGAAATTCCTCAGATTTTCTGGAGGAGGAAGCTCTCCTGCTGCATCTACGATAACCGGGATTCCGTGTTGGTGAGCGATCTTCACCACTTCGCTCAGAGAAAGCACGCCGGGCTGGGGATCGAATACGAAGTACATCACTCCTGCAACGTTTCCGTCAATCGCTTTCTCGAGATCACCGGCTGTTGTTTCATTCGTACTTCCGAACATTTTGACTTCGGCTCCCGCTGTCCGAAGACTGCTGAGAAAGGCATTGCGATGAAGCTGCTGCACCAAGATTTTGTTCCTGTTACTTTCGATGCTCGGAAGATTCAAGATTCGCTGGGTGTTGGACCCGGTCATGCAGGCCGCCGTTGCTAGGACCAAGCCGGCGGTCGCTCCAGAGGATATGCACACTGCCTCGACGCCTAAAAGCTTCGCGAGGTAATCGCCAGCTTTTCTATGGAGATCCTTCATGTCGACGTAGACCTTCGAAGCCTCTCGCATTGCGTCGATTACTTCGTCAGACTCTGTCGTTCCCCCAATCAGCGTGACTGTCCCCCACGCGTTAATTATTTTCTTGACGCCTAGCTCTTCTAGCCACATGGAATTTCGTTCCGATCTTTTACCCTTCAAGTTTTAAATGTAAAATCGGAAACTAATTCTGTAAGTGAAATGCTCTATTCGCGCAAAAGCTCTCATGAAGTTCACAGGATTGTTGAGATCTGTCGATGAAGGGGGCTACGTGATCACCTGTATTGAACTGCCTGTCACGACTGAAGGGGACACTCGAAAAGAGGCTCTAGCGAATCTAAAAGAAGCGGTCGAAGGATACATTGCAACCAGGGCGGAAATGCTCGGCAAGAGATCGAACGCGAAAGGAGAGTTGGTGGCAGTGTCCATCAGGCGTGCTTCCAGTGCTCTCGCAAGGTGGGGCTACCAATAATCCAATAGTCGAAAACTCATATAATTGGTAGTCATTCACTTGATTAGTTGATTTATGCAAACGAATAGGACATTCACTATTCGGCTAAAGAAAGATCCTGATTCTGGTTGGTATGCCGTCCAGTGTGTAGAACTTCCTGAAGCGATTAGTCAGGGCAAGACGGAAAAGGAAGCTCTTGCGAACATAAAGGAAGCAATTGAACTTGTGCTCGAGGATCGGGAGGCCGAGGCAAGGAAACAGGGTGGCAGGCTGACGACGATAAGTGTCTGAGAAACTCCCAGTTCTCTCAGGCAAAGAAATCATAAAAATCCTGAGCAGGCTTGGGTTCGTTCCTGCAAGACAACGTGGAAGTCACGTCTTCATGAAGCATCCGGACGGTAGAAGGACTGTGGTACCTCTGCATAACGAAGTCAACAGGAGTACTCTTCAGAACATTTTGTCTGAGATAGAATTGTCGAAAGATGATTTTCTAAAACTTGTCCGATCATGACCTTCTGATCCAGCGCTTGAATTTCCTTAAATGATGGATCGCACCACGACATGTATGGATCAAAACGGAAAAGGAACAGTTGTAGTCGCCGGAGCCGCTCAAGGAATCGGCCGCGCGATTGCTCTAAAATTAGCTAGTCAAGGTTACTCCCTTGTTTTGAATGATCTGCTGGACATGGGTCCAGTCGTTGAGAAAGCAAGCGATTTAGGCGCTACCGCAATTTCGATCCAGGGAGACGTTACGCTCCCGGATACCATGAAGAAAATTATCGATGAGGCAGGAAAGCAGGACGAGATTGCCGGCCTTGTGCATAGCGTTTACAGGATGGACAGGGGTTCTCTTCTCGAACTTACAGAGGAGGATTGGGAGAATTCTTTCAATGTGTTGTTTTTCAGTGCAGTCAGGTTATCCAGGGCACTCCTACCCTTCATGCTGAAGAGAGGAAAAGGAAGCATCGTGTACATTTCCTCGGTACATGGAGTAGGATCCGGGCTGGGTGACATAGGGCCGTATGACAGTGCGAAAGCTGCGCTCAATGGACTGACCCGATCTCTCGCGGTAGAGTTCGGCCCCAAAGGGATCAGAGTAAACGCTGTCATGCCCGGTATGATCGTTGTCGAGCACAACGCAGAATTTTGGCGCACCCATGAGGTGGATTACGAAGCTTCGAGCTTCGGCCACGCGCTACGCAGGCCGGGAAAACCGGAGGAGGTCGCGGAGCTCGTGGCGTTTCTTCTTTCTGACGCAGCCTCCTTCATCACAGGGGCTGCGATACCGGTGGACGGTGGGATGCTGGGCATGCTTCCCGACACGGCGACGATTTCTTATGCCCGGTTGAAAACAAAGCCCTAGAAGAAAGAAACTCTTATTCTGCTTCGGATTTAGGGCATTTGTCTTTGAAGATTTAAATAACTAGCTCTTTTGCGATTGTCTTTAGTTTCCTTCAAGTTGTCGAACATGGATTTTTCTCTCGAAAAGAGCGGAGTTTCCCGAGCAGTCATCGTTGTTGTAGTAATTATCATCTTGGTCATTGCAGGTGCCGGGGCTTATTTTGCTTCACGACCTTCGAGCACTTCGACGTCTACGACATCGTCGAGCTCCTCCGTAGTTTCTTCCTCCTCGATTTCTTCTTCCAGCTCCATGGTGGCGACGACTACATCGTCTCCATCGAGCATTATCACTTCCACCTCGTCTACGAGTTCTCCGCCCTCCACATCCACTTCTACTTCGTCAAGCTCCACTACTTCTACGAGCGCTTCTTCCAGCGTGGCGATTCCCTCCGTCCTGTCCATTGATGCGCCGGTTTGGCCCTCGGAAGGTCTTTCGCCGGTGTGCTGCAACTATCCCAACTGGTTTTACACTGACGTTTACCAGCCGCTGATCGACATTAACGACAGCCTCGTCTGGGGTACGGGGCAGGTGCAGTACGTGCCCGCCCTCGCGCAGAACTGGACGGTTTCCAGCAACGGCACGGTGTACACTTTGAACCTGCAGCCGGGCGTTACCTTTTCCGACGGGGCGCCGTTCAACGCCTACCAGGTGTGGACCAACTTTTACGTGATGTATTACATGTCCGACAATTCCTCGGGCTTTGATCTGGGGTACCCCGTGTTCTACAGCCAGATGAATACCACCGACTTTGGACCGGCGACCCTGGCTCTTTTGAATACCACGAACCTTGCCAACCCCACGGGATCGATTCTGACGACAATGGAGAACTCTTCGTGGCCGATCTATGTTACCGGGCCCTCCCAGATCGTGTTCCGGCTGGACGATCCCTTCCAGTGGTTCCCCGCCATCCTCGCGGCGAACTGGCTCTGGGACATGCAATGGGAGTTCCAGCACGGTGGTCCGGGGACTCCA
>JASHXQ010000053.1 GCA_030043455.1 Nitrososphaerales archaeon
TTATCGGATAGAAAGTGAAGGAGGTAACTGTGCTTCCGCCCACGGCATTTGCCCCGGTAGTAAAGCTGTTACTATTACTACTTCCGGCTGCTGTGACTTCCCACTGTGTGATGGGTGTTATCGTGGAACCGGTTAATGTGATGGAGGTAATAGTGGTGGCGGGGCCCTCGTTGTTGATCGCCAAAGTGAGACTGGAAGTAGCAGTCTCGGCCGCTGTGCCGGTTACGCCTCCGTAAAGCGTGGCCGACGAAAGCACTATTGTCGCGGTATTTCCAACTCCCGTTACTTTGGTGCTGACGGTAGCGCTACCTCCATTAGCTGTGACAATCTTGATCGAGATGGTATCTCCCGGACTGGATGTTGGCATCGACCCAGTGAGCGAGCCGCAGCTAGAGTTAGCAGGAGAGATCGTGAAATCTTGGCCTGGAGCGACCGAAGTTTCTAGCGTGCAGGACATTGTAGAGGTGGCGGGGTTGGTGATATCCTGCACATAGATTTCTACTGTTTCTCCTGAAGCAAGGGTTGGTGGTCCCAAATTTCTGACGTAAATGTAAAACGCCGAACCATCGCAATCACTTCCCGTGGATAGACAAGCACTGTCAATGGAAATGACGGACTGAGTAATGCCTATGGTGGAATTTTGAGTGGTGACACTGGACGATAGATTACCCGTGGTCAAAGAAACAGTGCTTTGGTTGGACCAGTTGTAGGAGTACATTTCATCCGTCAGAGTTTCATTGGGCAGGCGTATGGAGTAGTCTCCCTGGATCGGAAGAGCTTGCACAATAGAATCGACTTCGATGGAATCGCCGATCACTCCGGTGAAGGGCATACTCACCGCTGGGCCTCCTCCGAAGACACCCCAAGTTTGAGGAAAGGCCATCGCAAGGACGGTACCGTTCTGTAGCGTGAAAATTCCCGCGGCGGTAACTGTAAGGTTGTAACCAGTACTTTGGACTTGGGTCCCGTTCAACGTTTGGGTTGTAACGACTTTGGACAGTTCTCCGATCTCGGTACCGTTGTAGTGGCCGTTCACAACATTGGAAACGTTGCAGCATTGGAACTGTACATCGTTGGAAAACACGATTGCGCTGTAGTTTCTACTCGATACGCATGTCTGTGCAGCGGCTGAATTCACGCAGATAGGAGCTGTGAAGGTCGTGGATTTCTGGAGGAGGATAATTCCGGTAGTTGTCACCGTTGTCGTTTTAACATTAGACATGGTCGTGGCCGATTGAATGACAGTAGTTGTAGAACCATAGCCGAGGCATTCATTGTACTGATTGGTTTCCGTACAGGTTGCAGAATATGAAACTTGGGGCGAAGTCGATAATTGAAAGTGGGAGCTGTTGACGTAGAAGTACGCACCCACGACTCCCCACGCAGTTATCACGCACAGAATGATCGCGAGGGCTTTCACTGAGACCATTTTTGAAACGAAGCTCCGTTCCCGATAATTCCGGTATGAATTTCGGAACGAGTGTGTTAAATTGGTGCAGAAGGCGAGCTACAGAGCCCTAGTTCATGGAGAGCGGATCACGAATCGGTTAAGAGATTGAAACAAATGGGCGTAATGAGCAAGACATTCTTTGCAGCGGCCTTAGATTTTTGTGGAACCAATTGAATCAATCTCCAAACGCGACAAATTCATTTTCTGCTGACTCAGGAAATCCACTCGAAATCTTTGGGATTTAGCAAAGTCATACAATTCCTTCCGTCCCTTATCGGTGGCAAAAATCAGAAAAGTCTCCGGAAGATTTTACCCTCCCCCCAAGCCAAGTAAATGGTGTCGCGAAGTCTCGGTCAGATCCGAGCATTGGAACTTATCCTCAATTATGATGGGTGCCAGCATAGCCAAATTTCCCGACTCTTTAGGCGATCAAAGAAAGGATCTTTGTCACACGAATTAGTGGAGGAGATCCGGATTTTCGATGAGGTCGCGAATTTTTTCCAGCAGTTTTGCTGCTCTCGCACCGTCCGTGATCCGATGATCAAATACCAGGGTCAATATGCGAACTCTGCCTACCTCTTTGGATTCTCTTGCCCTCCCGATTCCGAGTATGGTCGCCTGGGGAGGATTGATTATCGGAATGAACCAGTCCACCTGATATCCGCCCAGGTTGGATATGGAAGTTGTTCCCCCACGGACATCCGCCGGTGATAGACTGTTGGACCGGGCCTTTTTGGAAAGCTCCTCGATGTCTGAAGAGATCTCAGCAAGAGTCATTTGGTCTGCGCCTCTTACGACCGGCGTGATCAAGCCATCGTCCAATGCGACAGCTATGGATACATCCACATGTTCAAACTCATAAACTCCATCGGCCTCGTACCTCGCATTCAGCTCAGGAAATTGTTTTAGGGCAAGAGCCAGCGCCTTCGTTGCGGCAGCAGTAAAGGAGATTCGTCTCTTCGATGCTGCTGCCAGATCATTCATCTGCTTCTCGACCTCGGACAACTTTACCTCTAGGAACAACGGGACCTGAGGAATACGCGTCCAGCTTTCGTACATTTTGTCTCCGATAGCCTTCCGCATGGAAGTTTGCTGTTTGATTTTACCTCGTCCATCGGAGGATCGCGAAAAGCTCGTTGATTCCACAGATTGGTCGCTTTTGATGGATACTGACTCGGAATATTTCTCAACGTCTTCCCCGGTTATTCGTCCGTTCGGTCCGGTTCCTACTACCTGACCTAGATCGACATTCATCTCGCGAGCTAGTCTTCTGGCAGAGGGTGATACTCTTGCTCCCCCGGGACTAGGCAGTTTAGTCTCTGTTTCAGCAATGTCCCTCGATAAGGGCGATCCGGACTTAGCCTCAGAAAGCGTGGTACTTTTCGTAGACTGAGCAGTCACCGAAGTCAGGGCGCCGCCGGGACTTTCACCCTTTGCCCTAATCGACCCCAGAACCGTACCGACAGGCACATTTTCATCTGAAGGATTGACTAGAATTTTTTCCAGTGAGCCTGTTTCCGGTGCCTCCACCTCGAGCGTTACTTTTTCAGTTTCAATTCTAACAACCGGTTCACCCCTTGAGACAGTCTCCCCTTCCTTCTTCAACCATTCGAGTACTCTACCGGAAACCATTTCCGGATCGTACCTCGGCAAAAGGATGTCAGTCAACTTCGAGTGTCTGCCGGTGATCTAAAGTCCGAATCAAAATAGAGAAGTTACGGCTGCGACGATTCTCCCCTCGCTAGGGATGTACAAATCCTGAAGTGGAGGCGAGAAAGGCGCCGGAATATCCGGGCAGGCCACCCTTGCGACAGGAGCTTCCAGCCAGTCAAAAGCTTCCTCCATCACAGTTGCAGACAACTCCGCGCCTACTCCAGAGGTCTTTGGATCAGGTTCCACGATCGCGACGCGTCCAGTCTTTCTCGCTGATTCGGCGATAGCGGCACGGTCGAGCGGATTCAGCGTTCTGGGATCCAAAACCTCGGCATTGATCTGCTTTTCCTGTGCAAGAATATCAGCTGCCCGCAGGGCTTTTTGCACCATGTTGGAAATGGCAATCAGTGTAACATCCGATCCTTCCCGTTTCACTTCGGCCTTTCCGAAAGGAATGGTATACTCTCCATCGGGAATTAGTCCCTTTGTCGCATACAATTGCCCACACTCGACGAACAAAACAGGATTGTTACCTCTGATGGCTGTTTTCAGCAAGCCTTTCGCATCTTGTGGAGTCGAGGGTACGGCCACAAAAATCCCGGGGGTGTTCATGAATAAAGAGCCCATCATCTGGCTGTGCTGAGCTCCAGTCGAACGTCCTAAACTGAACTGCGTTCTTATCACCAGAGGCACTTTGAGCTTGCCGTTTGACATATAGTGCACCTTGGGGACGTGGTTCACGATTTGATCACTTGCCTCGTTGATGAAATCCATGAACATGATTTCAATCACCGGCCTGAGACCTGCGATGGCCGCACCCAGACCCGCTCCGGCTATCGCATTTTCCGAGATGGGAGTGTCCCGCACGCGTCTACTGCCGAATTGGGCAAACAGCCCCTTCGTTACTTTGAAGATCCCCTCAAAAACACCGACATCCTCTCCCATGATGATAACTGTTTCATCTCGGAGCATCTCCTCGCGGAGAGCTTCATTTAGGGCAACGGCGTAGGTGACTTCTCTCAACTACAATACCTCCATTTTATGCGTACGTCAAACGCATCATGTCTTCCTGGGTAGGATATGGACTCTGTTTCGCAAAGTCGTGGGCGTCTTCAGCGATCGCGATGGCTTCTTGGTCAATCTCATCAATATCATTTCGACCACCGAGCTCCACGATCATCTTTCCCAGCCTTGTTATCGGATCTTTGATCATCCACTCTGAGACTTCCTCTTTAGTTCGATACGCAAGCCCCGTGTCGTACATGCCATGCCCCCTGAAGCGGTAGGTGCGACACTCCACTAGTGTTGGACCCTCACCCATTCTTGCTCTTTCCACAGCTTGCAGGGCAGCGTCGCGCACGCGAAGCACGTCCATCCCGTCGGCACTAATCCCCGGAATTCCGTAAGCAGCACCCCGGCTGGCAATATCCTCCGAGCCCGTGGCAGCCGATTGAGGTACTGAGGCTGCGTAGAGATTGTTTTCGCACACAAATACTACTGGCAGTTTCCAGATAGCAGCCAGATTAATTCCTTCGTGAAAGCTGCCGATATTCGCGGCGCCGTCGCCGAAGAAGGCGACGCTCACCTGTTTTGATCCCACGTAATGAAACTTGAGTCCCACTCCGGTAGCGATAGGGATGCCTCCTCCAACGATGGCAGTGGAAAAGATCACTCCATTGTCCAGATCTGCAGAGTGCATTGACCCACCGATGCCTCCCACCACTCCGGTCTTTTTTCCAAAAAGCTCTGCCATGATAGCCCTTGGAGGAATCCCCTTGGCTATAGCGTGCCCGTGCCCGCGGTGATTGCTTACTATGTAATCATCTCTGTTTAATACATCGCAGATTCCGACGGCTACCGCTTCTTGTCCGATATAGGGGTGCGCAAGGCCCGGAATCAAACCGGCCTGATAATCTTGGGCAACTTTCTCTTCAAAGCGTCGAAGGATCAGCATACTCCGGTACAACCTGAGATAATCAGGTAGAGCATGTCTGTCCTCGCTCGTCATAGATTCTCCCGGCAATTAACTCGACTTTGACCGGACATTGTATCTCCTGTATTTTAGATTTGAAGAACTGAATTTCTGTTCAATTCTGAAAGTCTCCTCGGAATATTCTCAGAACGATTAACTGGTTTATTTTTCAAACAGAGCGAGGCAGGCTGTCCAGCCTACCTCCGTCCGCAACGATTACCTGACCAGTCATGAATTCCGATGATTTCGAAGAGAGAAAGAGCGCGATGTCGGAGATGTGTCGTGACAATCCTTTCAATCCTAGAATGCGTTTCATGCCCAATCGTTCCTCATATTCTTGGGCTTCCCTCGCACTCATCCGGATGCCCTTGGGATCAACGAAAATCATTCCGGGAGCTATACAGTTGACCCGGATCCCGTACTTTTTTCCAAGCTCAAGAGCCATTCTTTTCGTCAATGTGATTACGGCTGCTTTCGTGACAGCATAGTAGGTAGCTTTGGGTCTTGGATTGCCTAGACCTGAATGAGATGCAATATTCAGTATCGCCCCATTCTTGGTTCTCTTCATTCCCGGTAATACTTCCAATGATACATGAATAACGCCTAGGGTGTTTACCCGCCACATGTAATCGAATTTGGAAAAATCTACATTTTCAAATTCCATGGGAAACGAAAGACCGGCATTGTTCACCAGAATATTCACGGGGCCAAATTTTTTGTCTACCTCTTTCACCATTTTTCTGACTTGATCGCGATCCGCCACGTCAGCAAGAAATGGGTGAACATTTTTCCCGAGCTTCGAAGCTATGCTTTCTGCTTGGTCCTTGGCTGAGTGATAATTTAGAGCAACCTTGCAGCCCTGCAAATGAAATGCCCTCACCATTTCACTACCGAGGCCCCCAGAGCCTCCTGTTACTAAGACGACCTTCTCTTTCAGATCGCCATATTCAGGCGTCGGCGAACCCTTATCCTGACCGGTCATTTTGCGAGAATTTTCTTCAACCCTCAATCTTCTACTTTTTCACCTAGAACCAAACGAAGAATATTAGGAACTTTGGAGAAAGTTTTGTTTCCCGCGCCCAATCCAACCTTGATTGGCTTCATAGGCGGATAGAATTTGGTCGACTTACAGGGCAGCGCAGAAATGATTGCCATTCCGGTGGGGGTAGCAAGCTCAGCTTTGACCGGGCCGCCCATGATCGATAGCTCGGAGGCGCGAGCAATTTCAAGAGTAGCTGGAGCCGGGCTGCTCACTCTACCATGAGAAAACGAAAAGGTTCCTCCTCCGACCGCGATCGGAGTGCAAAAGACATCAGTATCATTAAACAAACCCAGATCGTCCAATCCAGTAGCAACTCCGACAATATCGATTAGTGTATCGATAGAACCTGCCTCGTGGAAATGAGTGGATCCACCATTATTTCTATTGACAGAATTTCCATGCAATTTTCCCTCGGCGCGAATTAGAGTTCCCAGGGCCTCCTTGGAGAATTTCTTCGCCTCCTCTGATAAGGAGAGAATCGAAAGTGTTCTGTCCAAAGAAGTAGACAATTCGTGAGCCGACGTTTCAGTTCCAGTCTCGGTGGCGTTTATCTTCAACCTTAGGGAAGCAAACCCGTTAATCGTCGTCTTTTGGAATCTGACGGTCAAGTGGCTGCATTTCGAAAAGCGTTTCTTCACCGCAAGCGCGGCTTTCGTTACTTTATCTTTGCTCGCGCCTAGATCCACTACTGCTCCTACGAACATGTCTCCTGACACGCCGGCCGTAGATGCGTCTACCACAAGTATTCGTCGATTCGATCTACTTAGAACGTGTACGGGCTTACTCAAAGAAAAGGTACCGGAAATCCAGGCAGGGATTCGAAATGTCTCGGCAAAAATGGAGAATGACGATCATGGACTAACTTTTCTTCGAGGGGCTGAATTCCTCCCAGATTTCGCCCAGAGAAGCCATATCCTGCGTCCCCATGCCGCTAGACTTAGCAATTTGATAGACCAATTGCGCAGCGGGCGTGAGAAACAAGGGATGGTTCTTCTGCTCAGCCAGATGCGAGGCCAGAGTAAGATCCTTTAACATGAGATCTACGCTGAAAACTGTCTTCAGATTCCCTTGGAGGACACGTGGCACCTCCTTTTCGAACAACCTGCTTACTCCCAGGGCTGGGCTTTGCACCACGGTTTCGTAGAACACCCTGGGATCCAGATCGAGAGCTTTACAGAGTGACAAGATCTCGCACATCAGCGTATTATTTACCCCGGTCATCATGTTATTGAGTATCTTCACTACGTTACCAGATCCACTCTTACCCACGTAGACAATTTGCTTCGCGAGAGCTGAGAGTACTGGTTTGCAGCTTTCCACCACTTCTCGTTCGCCACCACAGGGAAGAGTCCACTGCCCAATATTTTCAGGCCGCCCTAACACCGGCGCGTCAATGTAATGAATTCCTTTTTCCTTTGCAGATGCTGCCATCTGGATAGTAGTATCCGGACTCACCGTACTCATGTCGATGATGGTGGTTCCGGTTGCAGCAAGACGAATGAGTTCAGTGGCTGCCTCAATAACGTCACTGTCTCTAGGTAGCGAAAGTATGATGGGTGAAGCTTCATTGGCTACTTGTTCTAGACTCGATGCCGGGCGTCCCTGAATCGATTTTAGATTCTCGAGTCCAGCGGGCAGCTTATCGAAGCCTAGCACTTCGCGTCCTGAATTGATGATGTTACCAGCAATCTTCGAGCCCATGTTTCCAATACCTACGAGACCAACGCTATCTTTCATTGTCAGTGATCTTCCGATTTTTTTCTTCCAAAGACCCACCGTGTATAAGGCTTCACTCCTTAGAGTTTGAGCTGGGGATTACAGCTCTTCCACTTTGAAAATCACTTCGAAGGAAATCGCGATTTTTTCAAACAAATGTTAAAACATAAATTCGACCAGCCGTTCGCAGATTTGAGTAAACAAGAGGAAACTGTAGGAGTCGAGTACGGTGATACCATTTTTCAATTCAAGAAACCCGAGGATGCAGATGTAATCAAAAGAGGATCCGGAATAGTTGACCTAGCACCGGTCGCGGACCCAAAGCTAGCAGCGAAAGATGCAATCGACGCGCCTCTTGGAATGAAGAGCTTGCGCGAATTAGCGAGAGCCGGCTCGAAAGTGGTGATCGCTTTTCCGGACAGGGTGAAGGGCGGAGCACACGCTTTAGCACATCGCAAAATAACAATCCCAATTGTCTTGGAAGAACTGAAAGCTGCCGGGGTTCATCGAAACGATATTTACGGCATTTGTGCAATCGGGCTGCATAAGAAGAACACCTGGCAAGAATGGATGCAATACCTCGGTCCAGACATTTTGAATTCCTTCGCGCCCTCGCATGTTTTCAATCACGATGCGGTAGATGAAAATGGCATAAAGAGACTCGGTGAGGATTCTCACGGAAACAAAGTAGACATCAATTCGTTCGTTGCAGATGCGGATTTGACTATAGTCCTGGGACACTGTTTACCCAACCCCTATGGAGGGTACAGCGGGGGTTACAAGTCAATCTCAACCGGACTCACGACCCCGGAATCGATCGGATCACACCACAATCCGAAGGTGATGTACTCCCACGATTATCTTCCGGTCAGCACGAACAGCGACTTTAGACACAGAATCAACTCTATTGGAGAGACAATCGAAGAGCGAATCGGCAAAAAGTTCTTCGTGGTGGATGCGGTCCTCAACACGAAAAATGAAATCCTGGAGGTTCACGCTGGAGACGCCGGACTCGTTCAGGAAAAGTGCTGGGAGCTCGCGGAAAAACAATACCGATTGAAATTGAAGCATCGGTACGACGTTTTCATTGTCGGACAACCTCGAGCCTTTCACTACGGTCCCGGCATGGGAACGAATCCCATTCTAATGCTCCAATCCTTAGGCGCTCTGGTCGCAAGGGCTTACGGAGCTTTCAGAAAGCAGGGGATGATCGTGTCAGCTTCGCTATGCGACGGCTGGTTCAACGATGAGTGGTTTCCATCCTACAAGGAAACGTTCGAGATCTACCAGAAGAACCTGACCTATCCCTGGGAAATCGCAGATTATGAGCAGCAGCTCTCCTACAAATCAGAGTACGTCTTCGCTTACAGATTTGGCCACGCTTATCACGGATTGCACGGATGTTCGATGATGTATTCGGGGGGCTTTGCTTTGAAGCACGCAAGTAAGGTAACCATTGTCGGTGCTCGAAGCCCGGGCTATGCAAGGGCTATGGGAATGAGTACTGCGCGAACTATGGATGAGGTGTTGAAGGATTGCCGCGAGACGCTAGGCAATAATCTGAAAATTGTGATTCTGCCGGAATATTTTCTAAACCCGGTACCATTCTTCACTTCTTAGTTTTTGCTCGAATTTTACTAGGGCAATACGAAGTCGGGGGCGGGTCGATCCCCCGTTTTATGGATCAGTTCGATTATCGTGCCAAAAGTGTCGAACGTGTCCATGTAAGCAAAATTGGTGGTGAACTCGCCCTTGCTGAATATACCAGTTTGGAGGGTAGTGATTCCGAGCTTTCCCATCCGCTCCACGGCTTCAGAGAGATCCGGAACTTCAAAGGTGCCCACATGGTGAATCCCACCTTTACCGTTGCGTTCCCTTAGAAATTCAGCGTAAATACTATTTTCATCCAGTGGCTGGATCAGCTCAACCATCCAAGGGCCTTCCCACGCAAAAGCCAACTTCATGGAAAAATCGGTCTTTATCCCTCTTACGGTGGTGTTGGATACGCGAAAGTCCGGAGGTGCGAAAGTGTAGAAGTGCCATGGACGCAAGCTGTAAAGATGCGCGTATCTTTTTGCAGCTTCCAGTAAGTCCGGGTAGACAAACGCGATCTGAGAGATCTTTCCAACGATCTTGAATCCTGCTAAATTCGGTGCTTCAAGAGTCC
>JASHXQ010000054.1 GCA_030043455.1 Nitrososphaerales archaeon
CAGGTTGAGAAACCACGCTTACTCCGGGAACAGCCGTCGACGAGACCGGAACGGATACGACCGTAGAAATGCTAGTGAGAGTAGCCTGTCCGGTGTTGGTAAGCGTCATGGTCAGGTTGTTAACTCCTCCGGGGGAGACAGAAGTATCACTTAATGTGTATGTCAGAGGGCTAATGCTGCTCAGGGAATTGACGAAAAAGCCCAGAGATTGGGTGATCGATTCCTGGTTCTGGTATGGGTCGAGATAACTCGTTGCAAAGTTCAGGGCGAAAATCGAACCTGCCGCAGATTGGGGCACGAATACCTGCAACGACTCATTGAGACTCGCACCGGCTGCGAGGTTCACATCGGAGGGAAGTTCATTCAGAAGGCTCGCCATCGCGGTACTCCCGGACACCGTAGTGGTGATGTCCGTCATGTTCCCACTACCCGAGTTGGTGAGCGTGAGAGTAATGTTGTTGATCTTGTTGGGAGTCAGCGCACTATCGCTCGTAGAGTAGGCCAAGTTGGAATTTCCATTGAGACTCACTTGCAGGTTCAGATCCTGCTGGAGATAGACTTCTGGTGAATTTGTGGCATTGGTCAAAATGGCGTACCAGAAAATGGTGCTCGAAAGAGTGTACACGCCTAAATTCGTGCTGTTGGCAAGATCGAGGTACAGAGTGATCTGGAAGATCTGTCCCTGATCCAAGCGGTTCACGTAGTAAGCGGTGGCATTTTTATCATCCTGCCCCGTCAAACTGGAGGCGGTGCTGGTTACTCCGGTGGGGAGCTTGATTTCGAATTCCGCAGACACCGATGGATAGGAGTACAAATATTGCAAAGTAACTGTTAGCGGTACGGCTTGGCCTCCCGGTCCTGCTTGGACGGGTGCCGAGGTGGTGCCCCAGATTGAGTTGATCACCGCAAAGCCTTGATTGTATATGGTTTGGGCGCTCACCGGACTCCAGACCGAGGTAAAAATTGAACTGGCAAAAAGGATCCCCGCCGCGAGTACCAAAAGCTTCAATGATTTCTTCATTTTCATATCACGCTGCATCCTCTGTCGGCCCCGTTGAAGAGTGGTACCCAGAATCCCAGAACGGATTCTCCTTTTCCCTTTCGATTTTGCCGTCACGAATGGAGATGATCCTCTTGGCGCGATTCGCCACCTCCATGTTGTGGGTGATGAGCACGAGAGTCTTGTTCGACTCTCTCTGAAACTGTTCCAGGATTTCCATCACGCGCTCGGTGTTTTTGCTGTCTAGATTCCCCGTGGGTTCATCGCCCAAAATGATTCTGGGGTCATTAGAAAGAGCGCGGGCCACGGCAACTCGTTGCTGCTCGCCCCCGCTCAGCTGGTTGGGTCTCTTGTAGGCCTTTTCACCCAAGCCCATTTTCTGCAACATCGAGAGAGCTCTATCCCGGCGATCTTTAGCTGAGACCTTCGTAACAAGCAGGGGGATTTCTACATTCTCCACCGCAGAAATCCGGTTGATTAGGTTGAAGGATTGGAACACGAAACCGATTTTCTGGTTCCGAATTTCGGCAAGTTGCGCACTGGTAAGTTCTGAAATGTTTACCCCATCGATTATCACACGCCCCGATGTAGGTCGGTCGAGCGCGCCTATCTGGTTCATGAGCGTACTCTTACCGGAACCCGAGGGGCCGATGATCGCCACATAATCTCCATCAGGGACCTTGAAGCTTACACCATTCAGGGCAAAAGTCTCTGCTTCAGTTCCCTCGGAGTAAATCTTGGTCAGATCGTCAACTTCGAGCATTTTACCCAGAATACCTAAAATCGATTTTTCATTTTTTTAAGCTTAAAGTATCGACAATCTATCGCAAAACTGAGGCTACAGGATTACCATGAGAAATGCATTCGTTGCACTGAGCAAAGAAATGATTCTCAATATTGATAACTGCGTCCCAACTTACCTCAAAGAGATGAAGCATATAATGATGCATGCGAGACTCTGGAGCGATCTCACATTTTGATGAAACCAGAATTGCAGTACAGAGTCGAAGATCCGCGGCTGCTTACCGGCAGGGGTCGGTACGTGGATGATCTGAACCTCCCCGGTCAGGTCTACATGGGTCTCGTCTTGAGCCCGTTTGCCCACGCGAAGATTCTCAAGATCGATTTTACCAAGGTTCGTGCATCACCCGAATTCATCGATTCGATGACCGGAGAAGATCTGGTGAAAGCTGGAGTGTCGACGGTGACGCAAAATCCGTGGCCCGCTCAGCGACGCGCAAAGCGCTATCATCTGGCAGTGGGTAAGGTGCGTTTTGTTGGCGAACCGGTTGCAGCCATTCTGGTGAAAAACAAGAGTTCAGTGGAGGATTTGCTCGAACAGGTCGAGATAGATTACGAACCCCTTCCGGTGGTAGCGACGATCGGCGACTCCAAGCAAAAGAAGCAGCTGCTATACGATGATTGGCTGGACAATCTTTCGCAGGATACCGAGGAGGTGCATGGAGACGCGGAAAAGGCGATCGCTTCCGCCGCGCATGTGGTAAAAATTCACGAGGGGATCAAAAGACAGGTCGCGGCCCCCATCGAACCCCACGCCACGCTGGTAAGGTACGATAAGGGACAAGATGTTTTCGAGGTAAATTCCACAGTCCAGTCGGTGCACGGCCATCAAAATGTTCTAGCTTCAGAACTGAAACTGCCCAAGAAGAAATTTTACGTCCGAGTTATGGACGTAGGTGGGGGTTTCGGGAGCAAGGGCGGGCCCTCCTATCCGTGGCCGCTTTTAGCCTGTCTCTTTGCCAAAAAGACCGGATTCCCGATCAAGTGGACCGCCACCCGCACTGAGGAATTTCTGGAAGCCGCGGCTGGGCGGGACGAGTACTGCGATTTAACGATCGCCTGCGATGAAACTGGGAAGATCACCGCCCTAAAGGGGATCATCGATTGCGACGTGGGCGTCTCGGGAACGCAAGCTCACATGCCCTCGCTCACCATGTGGACTATGGCCGGGGCTTACGACATCCCCAACATAGATCTCAAAGTCCGCTCGTACGTGACCAACAAAATGCCCATAGGCCCTGTAAGGGGCGCGGGTGGTCCAGAAGGATGTTACTTCATCGAGAGAGCCGTGGAAATTCTAGCAAAGAAAATTGGGATGGATCCTTTCGAGCTCCGCAGACGAAACCTCGCCAAACCCAAAGACTCCGGAGACGAGCAATCTCTTCTCGATGCTCTGGAAAGATCATCCAAGTACCGCGAACTTCTGAAGTGGCAGACAGACCTGACAACAGAGTTTCAGTTGTCCCGTTCCCGGATTGTCGGAGGTATCGGAATCTCAGTCAGGGGTGAAGAGGGCGAAGACGATGAGGAAGAGGACTGGTCTCCTGGGGACGGAAATGGTTCGTCGTGGCAGACATCCTCCGGTAGCGGCGGGAGTTCATGGCAAAACGGATCTGGAGGAGGTGGTTCTTGGCAGCAACAGAACTCCGGGGGCCCATCCGGTGGTGGGAACTCGTCAGGTGGTGGTGATTCGTCCTCCAGCTGGCAGCGGAATGAAAATACTCCCGGAGAAGAATCCGAGGGGGGCGGGGCCTTTTCCTTCACCACTGAATCAGCCAAAGTAGTCTTGCAAAAGAGTGGCGATTTACTAGTCTACACGGGCTCTTCCCCACAGGGGCAGGGAGAGGAGACGACCTTTGCCCAGCTGGCTTCAGAGGAGTTGGGCGTCCCCATCGAGAAAATCCGTGTGATCTGGGGAGATACCCGGTTGATTCCCTTCGGTGTGGGCACCTTCGGTAGCAGATCGGGTGCCATCGGCGGGAGTGCTGTCGTTGAAGCTTCGCGCAAGTTGAAAGCGATCTTGCTTCAAAAAGCCTCAGAGTCCTCGAATTCGCCCGAAGATTCTCTAGTCATGAACCCGGGACCGCTGATTTTGGATACTTCAAAACCAGAACCCCGAGAGCTCGCCATTCCCGAGCTCTTTGAAAGACTGGGTGTGACCGAACTTTCGGGCAATTCGAAATTCACCGCCAAGTCCATGGCATATTCCACCGGAGCACACTTATGTGCCCTAACACTTGACGCAGATAGCGGAATGGTCAAGATCTGGAAATACGTGGTCGTGGAGGACTGCGGCAGGATGATCAACGAGATTGTGGTGGACGGCCAGCTCGAGGGTGGAGTAGTTCACGGGATAGGAGGGGCACTTTTGGAGGCACTAGACTATGATAAGGACGGTAATCTTCTCTCGACCAACTTCGGTGATTACCAGATCCCTGCTGCTCAGGACAGCCCGAATCTGGAGATCCATCACAGGGTCACACCCACCACCGCCAATCTGGATGGCGTGAAGGGAGTCGGCGAAAGCGGAACGATCGGCTCTTATGGGGCGATAATGAATGCCGTGAACGACGCTATCTCCCAGATCAAGAGAGAGGGTCAAGTAAATGTTGCGCCGGCGCTCCCCGAGGCGATCTACAAGGCCGAAAATTGATATTGCCCTAAAGAGCGACACAAAAAATGATAAGCTCTCTCCTTTTTCTCGGATCCTAGGATATGTTGAAGAAAAAGCAGAAAGAATCCAAAATCCTGCTAGTTCTCCTGAATGAGTTCACAAAGTCGTACGTCCCCCGTGTGAAAGTGGTCTTCCGGAACAACCTCTGGGAGGGAGAAAGTGGGCAGTCCGATCTGCACGGAGGGGTCATCTTTCTCGCCCGCAAGCAGAAGCTGAACGCGGATGCCATCGGCCTGGGATTTGCTTACGCGTACCGGATCGGCCCCAAGTATCGTAGGATGAAGCTTCAACGCTACGAGATTTACTTTCTCACGCTGCTTCACGAGATCGGACATTTCAAACTCAAGGAGAAGGTTCCCAGAAAGTATGAACAGCTGAGGCAAGAACTTGTGGGCGACGGAGTCTCGAAGAATCGCCTGATCGAACTATCCCTCATTGAAAACAAAATCCAGAGAAGAGCTGGAGAGAGGCAAAGCGAGTGGCGGCTGAGGCTCGCCGACTTTATGAGCTGGCTCACCACGGGGGAAACGATCACTCACCACATGAAAGTGGAAAACTGGGCGATCGACGAATTCGAAAGGAAAAGGACAAAGATCGGGGCAGTGCTCCAGACTGCGGGGCTTTGGACAAAGAAAAATTAGGCACTGCAAACAGCTTAACTATCTACCAGCCGGGCATCTGGAAGAGATTTCCTCCCATGTCAGACAGTAGCCCTCCACCTCAGTCCGATTTGAAATTTGAAGCCATTATATTTGACGCCTTTGGCACCCTCTTTGACCTGGATTCATTCGCGAGCGAGGCGAACCGGATTCACAAAGGAAAGGGTAAAGCTATCGCCCAGACGGTCAGACAAAAGCAGCTCGAGTTTGCGATGACCCGGGAGATTCTGGGCAAGTACGTTAATTTTGAAGTGCTGACGAGAAATGCAATCGAATTTGCCCTAAAAAAGCACGGCATAAGACGCACGGATGCTGCCGTTGAAAAGCTCTACTCCAAGTTTCTCAGTCTAAAGCCGTACAAGGATGTCTCTCCTGTCTTGAACGATCTCGACGAATCCAATGTGAGGATCGCCATCCTGAGCAACGGCACTCAGGCCATGCTGGACAAGTTGATCGAAAGAGCCGGGTTGTCGCTGCTCGCAGAGGACGTAATGAGCGTGGACGAGGTGAAAGCGTACAAGCCGAATCCCAAGGCGTACCGCCACGGAGTGGACGAACTCGAAATCTTTGAGAAAGAGCGGATCTTTTACATTTCCGGTAACCCGTGGGACGTCGCCGGGGCAAAGGCTTTCGGGTTCAGGGTGGGGTGGATCAACCGCACGAAACAGCCGCTCTTCGACGAAGGATATTACGAGTTCCGACCGGACTACGAATTCGCCCGACTCGACGAGCTCAAAGAACTCCTAGAATAGGAGCCAAGAGCTATCTAGATAACCCAGTGGTATCTATCCGGATCGATATGCTTCCCGTCCAACTGGATCTTTTCGGCGAAATTGTCGACGATACTTCCCTGCTCAGCTCGATTGCCATAATTTTAGGCGCTGTGTTCGTCGTCTTCCAGCTGAGGGACGACAGGAAGATGATCCAGGCGACGGTGCAGCAGGCAGAATCTTCTCAGGAACAGGCCCGGCTCACGACCGAGCAACTCAAGCAGAATTACGAACTTGCCACCGTGGATTTGATCACGGGGATCTATGATTTCGCCAACAGCCTGCAGGTGCAGCAATCCTGGCTCACGGTCCTCAGCACCAAATTATCTACCCCGGATGATTTCGACAAGCTGCCCGACACTACAAGACTCGCCTTTCTACAGATGGCTTCTCTCTTTGAGTCCATCGGGCTCCTGGTCGAGAGAAACTATGTAAAATCGGATCTGATCGACGACATGTTTGCGACCCAG
>JASHXQ010000055.1 GCA_030043455.1 Nitrososphaerales archaeon
CGGGATCGAGACCGCAAGGGCAATCGAGAGGGCTCCCCGCATCCCTCCCAACATGCTCACGTTCCTCCACTTCATCGGAATTTTCTCGGAGAAGCGATCAAATATAGTCAGAATGGGATAAACGGAGGCTGCCCTAGCCGCGGTTACGGCGAGATAGGCAAGGAGAATCGAGGTTATGGATGCGGCGATGTGGTAAATATTCGTACTAAATCCAATAAAGAGAAAGGCAATCGAGTTACCCAGAAAAGCCGCGACCTCCCAGAATAGATTGATCGTTTCACGCGTCGAAGGATTGAGAGTGGTGCGGATCGTAAAGTTTCCGAAATACAATCCCACAACAGCCACCGCAATCAGACCAGAGACTCCCACCGAAGAAGCTAGGGCATAGGAGCCGTAAACCGCAAAGATGGTCAGGATCGTTTGTGTCAGCTTGTCGGATAGTAGACTCGCGAGTACTTCAGCAAGAAAAGCCACTACGAGACCGATCAAAGCTCCACCGGCGAATAAGATCGCGAAACTGGATATCGCCGAGGGGAGTGAAACCTTGCCCAGAGTGGAAGAAGCAAGTATGACTGAAAAAAGGATGATACCAGTTGCATCATTGAAGGCAGCTTCGGTGTCCATCAGTGTGGACAATCTTGAAGGGACTTTCGCGTTGCGAAATACCTCAAGCACGGTCGCCACGTCAGTCGGAGAAATGATTGCCGCAAAAAGAAATGAGACAATATAGGGCAGTCCCGCGATCTTCCAGAGAATGAAACCCACGACAAGTGTGGATATGATCACTCCCACCGTAGCTAGAACTACCGAGGGCCGGATGACCGCTCGAAGATCGGCTGATCGTATGTGGATCATCGCCTCGAAGAGCAGTGGCGGCACCACCAGACCCACGAAAAGGCCTCCTTGTTGACCACCTGAGAGCCCGGAGAAGAAATTGTTCATTTGGGAAACAATCTCTTGAATGGTGCCCTGCGGAAGAAACGCCAGACTAGAAATAGCGGAGAGAACGATTCCAAGAATTACAAGCAACAGAGTGTAAGGGACCCTCGCTCTGTGCGAAATTATCGAAGCGACCAGCATAACCGTGAGAAACGCGGTTACGAGGACTTCGGCAGAAAACATGACTCTCCAAAGAAAGGGCTAGCTGCCCCGCTTCAAAAAAATTCCTATGAAAATTTTGGAGAATTAGCTCTTAGGGCAGGATCCACCCCTCGGATCCGCGGTCATTTTGGTTTGATTTCAATTACTGTGGACAATTCGAACCAATCATCCAGAGTTTCCTTACTCGCTGGGCCATAATATTTCTCGTAAAGCGCTTCTTTACCGACTTCTCTTGATTGACTCCCTAGCTGAGTAAGGGCCGCTTCCCCCTCGAAGTTCTCAGAACCTATCTTGATGTTCACAGCGCTGTTCTTAGCCAGATTTTTCATCCAATCAGTGTACTCGCCTTCGTGGCTGAGATAGATTTTGTCATTAGCCAGAGCAAACCACAATTCCACTTCGTGATTTTTCCCGGTTTTCCTTCCCTTGGTGGTGAGGTAGACGAATTTTTCTTTCTTCAGGATGTCAGGAATCTTCATTTCGGGTCCCAGTATTCTGGGAGTGTTTCGGAGTTAATAAGCTTCGAAGCTGTACGAGGCGCCGGGAATCCCGCCACAGTAGCAGCAATGTCTTGGCTCAAGTTGCGAACTTTGGCAAGACCTTAAAAAAAGAGAGAATTGATAGATGGGGTTAGAGCAAGCGGGATGAAAACTCGCTTCTCCTGAAAAAACACCCAAGGATTCAGATATCGGATTTGAGCGTCAGTCCCGACAATAAATCCAAGATCTCTGGTTTGATCCGGCAGAATCCTGGAATTCATCTGAGAGAATTACAAAGGAAATTAGGCGTTTCTTTCAATTCCATACGATATAACACAGAGAAAATGGCGCTCAGCGGGGAAATTGTCTGTGAAAAGGGCCCGGGGTATTCTAGATTTTATCCGCTCGGGATGCCGGAGAGAGTCAGACTCGTGTACTCGGTTTCGAGAAACAAAACTATTTTCAAAATTTTATCAGAACTTACCACGCAGATAATGCTAAGCAACAAAGAGCTATCGAGCCGGACTGGATTCGCCAAGTCCACCATCAGCGAGCACGTTCATTTTCTTCTGAGCGTGAATTTGGTAAAGCTCACGCTGTCAGTTGAAGGGAATTTCAAGGTGGAGCTCCAGGACAGGGAGCTTGTAAAAAGCATTATTGACGAACTCAATCAAGCTGCTCTCAAGAACGATGTAGTCCAGAATTTCGTAGAGCTCTGGGATTTCTAGTCCTGGGTTCATTACCAAAGCTGTGTTGGCCCACGATTCTCAAAGGAGCAAGCAAATCGTCTTCCCTTTTCCGCAAAGTTCTCGTCGGGATTCTGGTTGGAGTCATTTCTACTCTGTTCCTTTTTTCCGAACCTGCCCGTGTAAGATCGATTCTTCCCACAGCGTTTGCTGGTTCCGCAAAAACCATTGGCTCAATAATTGTTACACAAGCCTCTTCGGAGATCAGACAATTCCCGATTCCAACAAACAATTCTGGACCCAATGCGATTGTCTCAGCCCCCAATGACACGTTCTGGTTCGTCGAATTCACGGCTGCACAGCTCGGAGAATTCTTCGGACAAAACGACTCATTCAAGGAATTCAAAATTCCGGGGAATGATTCCATACCAACCTCGTTGGCTGTGGACAACCTAGGTAACGTGTGGTTTTCGGATCAAAGTGGAACTGGAAGCATATGGAAATTTAATCGCACAACTGATCAATTCACTCAATATGACACACCAACAAAGAACTCTCAACCGTTGTTCATTTTGGTTGATCAGCAGAACGATATCTGGTTCACAGAAATCTCTGGCGATAGGATCGGCGAGTTGATCTATCCAACTTACCGGGCTGTGGAATATCCGCTGCCAACACCAAGTGCGGAGCCCGTGGAGATGTCATGGAACCTGAATAAATCAGGGATTTGGATTACCGAGGCCCAGTCCGGAAAGATCGCTCTTTTCGATCTCGATTCTCATAGTTTTAGAGAATATTCGCCGCCACCATCCCTACCCTTGAAAGATCCCGTGGGGATCGTTGTCGATCATCTTGGAAATGTTTGGATATCCGAACATGGTGGGAGCGCAGTGGTTGAGCTAACACTTTCCAATTCAAGCTTCAGGGCTTATCCCACTTCCGTGCCCACAGGAGGTTTTCCCATCTCGGCGGTCGCCACCCTAGCCATAGATTCTCGGGGAAGGCTCTGGTTCGTAGAACATTACGCCAACATGGTGGGTCGCCTCGATCCTGCGACGGATCAGATGGAGCAATTCCAGATCCCCAGCTCAGGACTGGCGTACTCTGTCTTGAACGCGCTCGATGCGCAGGGCAATTTCTGGTTCACGGAGTTCGGGGCTAATTCCATCGACGAGATCCCGTTCAACGTGTCTTCCCCGGTGCTAGCCTCATTGCAGCTTGCAAAAGGTGGCACTACTACATCTGGACAGACAATTCACGCACAGGTGATAGTCAGTAACAATCTTGACTCCCCCGAGACAATCTCGCTCAGTACCACGAGCTCTTTTAGCAGTACCGGATCTACGCCACCCCAGCAACTCTCCCTGAACGAAAGCACTCTTGACCTGCCTGCCGGAGGAAGCGCCACTGTAGGAGCAGAAATCACGCCGAGCGATACGTTGCCATCCGGGATTTATTCTGTAGGTGTTGTGGCGAGCTATGCCAACTCCTCCACAGTGGGGATCGCTTTCATCTCGGTGGCCGGACAGTTCAACTTTGAAGGATGGATAGTTTCAAATTACCAGATTGTGCTGGTCCTCCTCGTCGTAGTGCTGGCCGGAACATATGTCACGTTGTCCCGTCGGCCTGAAAAATCGAAAAGATCGAAAAAGTGAATGAGCCGGTCCCGATCTTTGAAACTACCTTCTGGAATCGAAGCCAAGAACCTAATTTCTGCGACCGGGGCCACTTTGGCAATCTGGCTTCTAGTCGCCCGAGCAGTAGAGGAATATTTAGGAAACGAGTTTCGCGTCACAATTCTTCATGTTTTCGCAAAGTGCCCCGGTCTCCCCTACGGTGCCTACTCAGGGGGACCAGATTACATTGACATCTCCATCGACATTGGATTGAGTGTGGTCGCGTTCGTCTTGATCTACCTTACCATTCGGGATATACGCAGAAAAAGAAGGGGAGCTTCTTTAGAAGATGGAGAGGAATCGGAAAATCCAGAAGAGGAACAGGACGAACTATAGTATGCGTGTGGTCAATACTGTGACTAGGAATGTTAGCTTGAACTCGTGAAGTTACTGTAGACCGCCGGATAGGTCTGGATCAGAATGATGTTTAGTTGCAACACATCGACATAAGGTGTACCAAAGATCCAAACGGTGCCCGCGATGTTGTTGTTCACAATAGAGTTAAGCTGGGTCTGAGGGATTCCACTAGCGTTGCTGATTCCGGGCACTTGTGATAGCGCTTGGGCCACAGTAATATCCGGATCGACACCCGAAGCTGAGGCGTTCTCCGGATTGCTCTCGTTCCTTGTGTGGAAAAACAAGGGTGATGTGAAGCCGTTATCGATGTATACGGAGCCCACGACCCGCCCATTCAACTTCGCAAGGTCCCCATTCGCTTGATAAGGGAAGACGACTTGTCCGATTCCCGTAATCAGAAACGGGAAAAAGAACCCGCCTATAATCAGTGAGATTACTGCTATCCCAATGAGCGGTCGGAGATTCTCTCTTATCTTGGAAGGCTTTCTCGACTTGGAATTAGCACTCATTTTACATGTTCTCCTTAGACGTGGAAAACGACTTGGAGGAAATAGTCGATTGCCTTGATTCCTATGAAAGGAACGATCACGCCTCCTAGGCCGTAAACTAGCGTATTTCTGAGGAAGATCGTCATCGTGTCTGCGGGTTTGAACGTTACTCCCCTCATAGCAAGTGGAATCAGGAGAGGGATGATAATCGCGTTAAAAATTAGGGCAGAAAGAACTGCGCTGTGGAGTCCGAGCCCGAGTATATTCAGAGCTTGGAGCTGAGGAATACTCAGGAATAGTACAGGCACAATTGCGAAATATTTGGCGACGTCGTTAGCGATGCTGAATGCAGTTACGGCCCCTCTTGTCATCAAGAGTTGCTTTCCAAGCATTACAACATCAATGATCTTTGCTGGGTTAGATTCCAAATCCACCATATTGGCAGCTTCCTTCGCTGCCTGCGTTCCGGAATTCATCGCAAGACCGACATCGGCCACAGCGAGGGCAGGAGCGTCGTTAGTACCGTCTCCGATCATCGCTACGATCCGCGACTCGTCCTGCTCTCGGAGGACGATCTCATGCTTGTCTTCGGGTTTTGCCTGCGGTACAAATTCCTCGATTCCCACTTCATTGGCGATGCTTTTGGCGGTAAGAGGCTGATCGCCAGTAATCATTACCGGTCGAATCCCCATGACCTTCACCGCTTGTATCTTCTCCTTGATGCCCGGCTTTAGGACGTCCTTCAATCGAATGACTCCCAGGATGTTTCGGTTTCTAGCTATTACGATCGCGGTATCTCCATCGAGCGAAAT
>JASHXQ010000056.1 GCA_030043455.1 Nitrososphaerales archaeon
GTGACAGGCCGATAACATAGGGTTTGACGTACACCAAAGTGTGCGTTTGCGGAGAAAATGCAAAGAGTAAAGCTCAATCTTCTAGTCGATACCGGGTCTGTCTTGCTTGGATCGAAGGAGTGGCAGTGAAAGAATTGGGAATCAAACCAAAAGGAGGGAAGAAAGGTTCCGTACTTTTGAAGGTCATGAGATTTTAAGGGAGATTGGGTATAGCCTCAATAGAGGTAGATAATGAGCGAGTTACTTCTGTTGTGCTCTTTAGGGAAAAGCAGATGCCTCAGTTCTTGCTGTAACTACTAGAGATATTGGGATTTGAAGTAGATCCAACCACTTCTCGATTGAAGAAGCTTGAATCCTTTGGAGCCTACTGAGTAACTCTGGAAAAAAAACGGGAGAACGCGAGCTAGGCGTTCTCCAGGTTGATGTCGATGAGTTTGCTCTCAGTCATTTCCTGAATGGCAAACCGCACCCCCTCACGGCCCATGCCACTCTTCTTCACTCCACCGAAAGGAGCGTTGTCCCAGCGGAGGTTCGTGGGGTCATCGATCAGTACAGCACCCGCTTTGATATGTCGGGCCATCTTGAGCGCCCTCGCAATATTTTTCGTGAAGATGCTCGCTTGCAATCCGTACTTGGTAGAGTTTGCTACTTCAATCGCTTCCTCGTCGCTAGACACATGGAATACGGGCGCTAGTGGCGCAAAAGGTTCTTCCTGTCCCACCCGCATGTCAGTTTTCACATTGTCAAGCAGTGTAGGTGCGTAGTAACTCCCCTTTGCAAAGTCACCCTCAGTTAGGGGTTTTCCACCCGCAATGAGCTCAGCACCGTGCGCTACCGCGTCATTGACCATTCCATCGATCCTTTTCACTGCTGCTCTGTTGATGACCGGACCCATGTCGGTTGTAACGAGGATCGGGTTTCCGACGTTCAACTTCAGCATTTTTTCCCGAACGGCTTTCACAAAGGGTTCGGCGACCGAATCTTCTACGAGAAAGCGCTTTGAAGCGGTGCACACTTGGCCGGAGTACGAAAAGGCGCCCCGGATGGCCGCAGAAGATGCGATGTCCAGATTCGCGTCATCTAAAACCACAAAGGGATCCATCCCACCCATTTCGAGGATCGTCTTCTTCCCCAGCCTGCCGGCCCTTCCGGCGATATCTAAACCCACTTCTGTACTCCCAGTGAAGGTGATCAGATCAGTCTTGGGATTCTCAATCAGCTCTCCGCCAATCGTACTGCCTGGCCCCACAATCACGGAAAAAATTCCGTCGGGCCATCCAGCCCTGGTGATGACGTCTTTCAGCAATAATGCAGTTAATGGAGTCTCAGAAGTTGGCTTGGTGATCACCGTATTACCAGCCGCCAGGGCTGGTGCGATCTTGTGCGCGAGCAAATTTAGCGGGAAGTTAAACGGTCCAATGGCGACCACTACGCCAATCGGTTCCCTCTGGCTGAAGATCAACCGGTTCTCGCTTTTCGGCGGATATTCAAAAGCATCCGCCGGGAACACCTCTCCGTAGATTCTCTTAGCTTCTTCTGCGGCAAAAGTAAACACGCCGACTGCACGTTTCACTTCCACTTCAGATTCCTTGATCGGCTTGCCCGATTCCAGAGTAATCGTACGAGCAAATTCGGCCGATCTCTGCTCCATCAAGCTTGCCACAGCAGCAAGCAATTTCGCGCGCTTGTACGCGGGGATAGCTTCAGCGATCTTCGTCGCAACCGAAGCTTCGTCGATCACCCGCTTTGCATCTTCAATCGTTGCCTCGGGAATTCTCTGAATAACTTCGCCCGTAGCAGGATTATCTACTTCAATCCACGCTTTACTACGACCGGGCTCCATTTGCAGCTGCTCCAAGTCTTGTTCCACCAGTTGTCTAAGAACCGTCCTGTCTATATCTGCATTTTGAAAACAGGTACTTTACATCTTCACCGCAGAGTATCCGCCGTCCACTGGAATTATGGCACCGGTGACGAAGGAGCTAAGATCTGAAAGAAGAAACATCGCCATGTTGGCCACCTCTTCCGGTTCCCCGATTCGGCCTAGGGCATGGCCGTGACTCTGGTCCCCCACGGAGGGATTTTCCTTCATGAATCTCTCGAGCAGTGGGGTACGAATCGCACCGGGAAGGATGCAATTTACACGGATCTTGTCTTTTGCGAAATCCAGCGCCATCGATTTCGTTAAAGCTATCACTCCCCCCTTGGAAGCGATGTATGCTGCCTCGTTATAGATCGCGAGCACCCCATCCACACTGGAGGTGCACACTATCGACCCGCCACCTCTATGCTGCATCTCCGGAATCGCAAATTTGGACATGAGATACGAGCCTTTGAGGTTGATCCCGAGTACAGTGTCCCACAACTCCTCGGTGGTATCCGTAACCATCCCGACAGGATTGATTCCGGCGTTATTGTACAGACCATCTATTTTTCCAAATTCTTGAATTGCCGTCCTCACACAATTCGCCGCTTGATCGCTTTTTGCGACGTCAGTTCTCACGAAGATTGCTGTATCTCCAGAGTTCTTCACGCTCGCATTAATCCCCCTAGTCACCTGCTCTCCTCCCTTTTCGTCAACGTCTGCCAAAACTACCTTTGCTCCATTTTTCGAAAATAGTAGAGCCGCTGCTTTCCCCATGCCGGAGGACGCACCAGTAATGATGATCACCTTATTGTTCACAAAGTGGTCGTTCACTTCGGTAATCCCGATTTCAGGGTTTTTGATGGTCCATAGTTCGATCTGGATTGTTAGTTGTACGAATTTATTTGAAAAATTCACAGTGTCAGTGAGGTTCCGAATCTACAGTCTTCGCGGGTTGAAGTTTTTCCTCTGGTTCGTTTTCAATTCCGTAGATGTACCGCTTCCCTCTGACGACGGATGCAGCTGCAGCTGCAAAAGCGAGGGTGGCGTTGATATAAATCGCAACCCGCAGCGACCCCATAAATGCCGGAGCAAAGGCGTTAGGGAACCACGAATTGCTGGTCAGGGTTGCGATTGCACCTGTGCCCAGGGTCGAGGTCAGACTGGAAGGCAGAGATGCAAGGTAAGTCTGCATGGGATTGTATCCGAGAAAAGCGGAGAAAAGAGCCGAAGTAGGCGGAATGTTCCGAAATACAGACACTCCTAACTGGGGCGCACCTACCGCCGCTGCCGCAGCTGCAAACGCGGAGGGAAGCGAGGTGGAAAGGGAAAGAATAACCACTGTAAACAAGATGCTCGTCCCGACACTGGTTCCAGTGTTCATCAAGGTACTTCGCATTCCCGCAGCCGCGCCCCGGTTTTGGGGCGGCACGGCGTTCATAATCGAAGCAATGTTTGGAGAAGAAAACATCCCCATGCCGATCCCCATGGAAAAAACGATCGCTGCAAAATCAGGATAGTAAAAATTGTACGGCAGTTGCGACAGAAAAAGAAAAGTTGTTCCGGTGATCACCATGCCCAGCGTTGAAAAGCCTCTAGCGCCGTATCGATCCGAAAGATAACCACTCAGAGGTCCCATCACGACGAATCCGAGCGAAAAGGGAATGATGTAGATTCCCGCCCAGAAGGGAGTGTCCTGGTAGCTTATCCCATGCAAGGGCAACCATACCGCCTGTAGCAAGATGACGAGCATAAAGGTGACACCTCCTCTTGCAAGGGCCGCTAAGATATCCGCAGCCTGTCCCGCCGCAAAAATTCTTCTCTTGAATAGTTCCAGCCGGAACATCGGATCGGGGACTCGCATTTCGATGAAAGGGAAGACAACAAGTAAAATTAGGGCGGTTGCCAAACCTGCGATCACAAAGGGATCTCCCCACCCCATGGGGGATGAACCGTATGGAACGAGGCCGTAGGTGACTGAAACTAGAAGCGCGATCAATCCAGCGGCAAAAGTCACATTTCCCCATATGTCCAGCTTCTGATTTTTCCTGATGGTCGCAATCTCTTTGAGCTGGTAGTGGGACCAGAGAGTACCGGCGATGCCAAACGGGACACTCACAAGAAAGACGTACCTCCAGTTGAGGGTGGCAAGAACCCCGCCGATTACGAGGCCCAAAATGGAGCCCGCGAGAACCGCTACCTGATTCAGACCGAGAGCTCTTCCGCGCTCGTTTGGAGGAAAGGCATCAGTGAGTATCGCCGCGCTATTGGAGAAGAGAAAAGCAGCGCCAACTCCCTGCACCATACGAAAAACGATCAGCTCCAAAGCCCCCAAGTGTCCGATGTTGGGTGTAAGATAGAGAAGGAATGACCCAAAGGTGTAGACTGCAAAACCGATATTGTAGAGCTTTACGCGTCCTAGCATATCGGAAATCCTGCCGAAGGAAACCAGCAGAGTAGCAGTGACTATGCTGTATCCGAAAAGAATCCAGAGCAAGTAAGTGAAAGAATTTATCGGATCAATTTGCACTCCCCGAAAAATCGCAGGAAGCGCGATGATGACTATATTGAGATCGATCGCTGCGAGGAGCGTCCCGAGAGTGGTGTTAGAAAGAGCGATCCACTTGTACTGCGTTTTGTTACATCATCTATCCTTGAAAAACAAAAAGACTCGCCGGGAAACGAGTCGAAGATTTGCCCTCGGGAAATGGGATTAAATCTTTTGCGTCTCTTCTTGCAAGCACTTTAACCCTTAACTTTCTATGGTTAAATTAAATCTGATCCTGTGTTGATACGATCGCGCGTGTGTATTTGGAATAATCACTTTTCCTCGTAACCTTTGCATTGCAAAAATGAGCCCTTGAGAAATTCCAGACTGAAAAGATCTCAGTTCTACTCTCAGTTACTCCCATTCTCAGGAAATCTTCCGGAAAAACGGAAAGATGTATATTAGCGCAAAGCTGATCTTGACGTCGAGCTTTTACAAAGCGAATTTGGAAAAGAGTGGTTTTGTTAATATGAACTGTCCTAATTGCGGTACCCAACTTCCGGATGATGCTGCGTTCTGTTACAAATGTGGATATCAAATTTCCGGTCAGAAGCAAGGCGGAGCTCCCGGTGGAAACGCGAGTCCTCGTCCTCAAGCTGCTGCGACTCCGAGTCCTCCCGCACAGAAACAGGAACCAGTTGTTGCAGCTGCGGGAGTAACCTCGTTCAAGTGTCCAAACTGCGGAGCTCCTCTATCGCCTAAATTTGGAGAGATGGTTATCACTTGCGAGTATTGCGGTAGTGCGGTGGCGCTGAGCGGATCGGGATGGGCTAGCATACAGAAACAGAGTATGCTTCCAGTAAAGATCGCGACGACCGACGATCTGAACAAGATTATCAAACCCATGATGGACAAAGGTTTGCTCCACAGGCATCTTCAGGAAAACTCTACCCAGGAGGAGATGAGTCTGTCTTATGTTCCATATTGGATTGTGAACGTCTCGGCTAGAACAAATGTAGTCGCGACTGACGAAACCCAGCAAATCGCGCAGACAGCTACGACAGCTGCCCTGATGGGCGCGATTCTAGGAGGCATGGGTGGAGGCTTTGGCGGCGGCGGTGGGGGAGGTGGACCTCGCGGCGGAGGAGGTCGTAGACGCATTTTCGGTGATGGTGTCTTCGGCTCGCTTTATCCCGGAGCATTCAGCTTCGGTGGTATCCAGGCCTATGGCATGGGAGGTATGGGAATGCGGGGTGGTGGAGCAGGAAGAAAAACGGACCAAATGGACGCGAACTATAATTTTCCGGTGATTGCCCTAAAGGCATTGACGGCGTACCAACCGCGAGATTACCAGTTTGATCTGCAGGGAAGACAACTCTTCGACATCACCAAGATCTCGAAGGGTATGAAAGTCTTGAACGGCGATATCGGCGAGGAAGATGCCAAAAATCAGGCAAAGACTCTCGTGGATCAGTTGCAGTCGCAGAAAGCCCATGCAAAGTATCACATGATCCAGCAGCTCACTACCCAATGGATGTGGGGGACGTGGAGTTGTTGCATGCTCCGATCTGGTTTACGAAATACGACCACAAGGGAAACAAGATTATTCTTGTGGTGGATGCTAACTCTGGGCGCGTAATCAACAGCATAGGCCTATCCAACTAAGCCGGAGAAGCTTTTTTTCGTCTTCTCTCCCAGATCCGTTTTCGTGGTTCTATTTAGAAATTAGAAGGATGACGTAGTATGAAGATTTCGAGAATCATCCTCATCATAGTAGTGGTCATCGTTATCGGCATCGTGGCTCTCTTTCTGTACGAAAGTCTGCTCGCCCCGGTGTCCAGCGGTAGTCCGGAGTGGGTCTCTGGCGCACAGTATCCGCTGAACGTGGGAGGCTCGTACGGTGCGGGAGGACAGGCTTGTGTGGACAGTCCGTCGTACATTTACTGTGTGGGCGGAACCGACGCTAACGGAGCTCCGCGCGATGATGTCTTTTCATCCAGTCCTCTTTCTTCCTCGTCCATTCCTCTCAGCAGCTGGACCACGGATCCCAACGTTTACCCCCTGACCGTAACATCTTCATCCTGCGTACAGTACAACAACAACGTCTACTGCGTCGGCGGTATCATTGACGACAACCTCGACGACACGGCGGACACTTACTATGCGTCATTGAGCGACGGGATCGTCGGAACCTGGACGCCCACGACTCCGTATCCCATTCCCATCGACACCGAGACCTGCGTGGCTTCCTCGGGATACATCTACTGCGTTGCGGGAGACAACCAGACTGGTGGCTTTACCGAGAATGCCGTCAATAGCACTTCAGCGTATTACGCGCCCTTTACCAGTTCAGGGATTGGGAACTGGACGCTCACAAATGCGTACCCGTCGAGCGTTTTCTATCCTGACTGCTATGCAGCCCAAGGCTTCATCTACTGTTTGGGCGGGGTCTCGCCCGATGATAACTCTGTCAACTCTGTGTACTACGCGTCCCTATCTTCCACCGGAATAGGTTCTTGGACGGAGACCACAGGGTATCCCATTTCCGCCTCCGGGCAGGCGTGTACAATAGTTGCGAGCACGATTTACTGTGTCGGGGGAGAGGGGAATAGCGGCTCGTACAGTAATGCGGTATATTACGCGACATTGACTTCTTCAGGAGTAGGATCCTGGGCCACAGGGGCAGCGTACCCAGATTCAGCCGTAACAGACTGTGAAGCTGTCGCGGGTACAATGTATTGCTTGGGTGGCTTTATCGCGAACGAACCCCAGGTGACATCTGACGTGTACTATGCGCCTCTGAGCGACATCACGACGACTACCACTGCGTAGTCGAGCGGTTATACTCTATCTAGATGGACGTTACGAGAAGCAGAACGTTTAGGACTATAATTGTTCCAGCCACGAGAAGGGCTATGATGGTGATGCTGTGCCTGTTTACGAATTCGCCCATGAATTTTTTCTTTGAAGTATAGTAGATCAGGGGAATCAGTGGCAGTGGGATCAGCAGGCTGAGGACCACCTGGCTGTAAACCAGAATCACGAGGGGTTGGATTCCGAGCATAATGGCGATGCTCGTCGGGATGACGTTGATCACCCGAAGGATAATTCTCCGAAGCCAGGGACTCGCTTTCGATCCGAGGAGGCCTTCGAGGATAGACTGTCCTGCCATGACCCCAACAGTCGAGGAAGACCAGCCCGAAAACAACAGGGTAATCGCAAAGATCACGCTTGCGGCAACACCAAAGAGAGGTGTCAGTGTGGTGTAAGCATCGTTGATCGTGACGACATCCAGTCCGCGAACGTAAAAGGCGGCGGCCGCCATGATTAAAATAGCCATGTTGATCAGACCCGCTACTGTGAGATTTCCAATCGTGTCCCATCTATGCAGGTTGAGCAATTTTTTCCTCTGGGGCACATCCATCCCAGCGGCTCTTTGCTTGGTAAGCGAAGAGTGAAGCATGAGGACGTGTGGCATGACGGTGGCACCAATTATTCCGACTACGAGGAACAGCTGGTTGGTGTTAGCAATTGTCGGGATAAGACTCCCACGGGCGATCGCGGCTGGGTCGGGTTTGGCAATGACCAATTCGTAGACATAACCGAGACCGATGCCGAACGTGAAGGTTGTGATCATCGCTTCAATCTTTCGGAGTTTGCGTCCCAAGATTGCAAAGATTACAATGACGTCAAAGGCGGAAAGCCACGCGGAAACAAGTAGGGGAATCCTTCCATCCGAAAGCAGGTATACCGCGGAAGTGACCCCCAAAAACTCTGCCAGATCGGTGAACAGCGCGAACGTCTCACTCGCTAGCCAGTATGTCACAACCTTCCACCGAGTGCCCAGACTGTGCCTAATCATTTCACCTAGCGACTGACCGGTGGCCAGGCCGAGTTTCCCGGACAGATATTGCAGGAGCATTCCCATGAGATTTGCGAGCACGACGGCCCAGAGGAGAAGGTATCCATACTGAGCACCCGACTGGATGTCGGTGCCGAAATTTCCTGGATCGATATAGGCTACCGCAGCGATGACCGCCGGGCCGAAATAAGCGACATAAGAAGAAAACCTGGATCTATCTTTTGGCCGCCGAACTTCGGGGGAGGGTTCAGCTCCCGCTGGTTTCACAGCTCGGTTCCAAGGTAGTCCCATGTCCATATGGGGGATGGCCGTGATATATAAGTTATATGAACCTAACTTTATTCAACAAATCTAATTATACTATATATGCTGAACTTTGGTAAGCTCACTAAAATTCCGTGCAGAAGTAAAAGGTAGTTAGAGCGCAAAACACATTAAACCTGTTTGAGAGCTAGGCCGTCTTATTTACTCGGATTAAAGCCCGAAGAAATCAGGAGCGGAGATCTATTGGTGGAGACGGTGACAGAGCGCAAGAAATCATCCGAAGCGGTCGAGGACTATCTCGAGCTGATCGATCTCCTGGTGCTCGAGAAGGGTTTTGCGTCGACCTCTGACATTGCGGAAAGGATGGGAGTGTCAAAACCTTCAGTCACCGACATGGTGAAGAAGCTCCACAAGCAGGGGTACCTCGTTCACACCCCTTACAGAGGGATAACCCTCACTGATTCCGGGCGGGCTCTTGCTAGAAGTATGAAAGATCGCCACGACACGCTCCGCAGGCTATTGCTTCTTTTGGGAGTCCCGGAAAGTACGGCCATCAATGATGCGGAGAAGATAGAGCACGGGTTGCATCCCGAAACGGTGCGAAAGCTGAAGAAACTTGTTGCTTACCTGGAAGAAAACAAGCTCGAGCTTTAGCTCCGTGTCAGATCTAGTTAGAGCATAGGTGGATTATTGCCCACGCACGCGCTTGACTTGAGCGCTAGGGGCCCCGTTTTTAAATTCTTAATGGGACGGCAGCTCTTCTTCCCTCGTCATACTTGAGATTTCCGGAGGTCGTTACTACGGAAAGGGAGTATATCTCTCTCTGGTCTAATGGGTCCCGGGCGGGAAGATGATCGTCCTCGCTGCCCAGTAGGTTGGGTCGTCATAGTGAATTAAATCCGGATTCTTTCCCTTTTCCACGGCCAGAAAATACGAAAAGAGGTATGGAGGTATGATGGTCAGGAAGGGAGAGAGGTATTCGTGAGTCTTGGGGATATCGAACCGATAAGCGGCTTCCCAGTCGGACAAATCACTTATGACTGCGGTGGCTGCTCCAATTTTTTTCGCTGCAGCAAGCAAATCCCTTGCCCTTTCCACAGACGGTCCCGTAGGTGCGAGAGCTACTACCAGAGTCTGCTTATCGAACGACATGGCAGGGCCGTGAAGAATCTCCTCGAGCTCCATGCCTTCCGCGGGCAGGTAGCTCGCCTCCTTATTTTTGAGCGCCGCTTCCCTACCTGTAACTAGATTGGGTCCAGCCCCGGCAAAATAGATCTTGGTCACGGTTCGCAACTCGTTCGCCATTTTTTTAGCTCCCCCCTCTGAACTGGCGATGGTGGACTCGATCTTTTCCGGAAGGCTCGTCTCCAAATCTTTCTTTATGGTTGCAAGCTCGGGAGAGGAACCCTGAGCGTACGAAAGTGATAGTGAGAACAGCGCGGCTGCCGAGTCGGTGTAAGCCTTCGTGTGACATCTGGATCTGTCCGGCGAGTCGCCAATCACCAAGGTCTTGTCAGCCACCTTCGAAATCGGACGATCTGCAAAGTGGGTTACCCCAATCGTTCTGGAACCGAGGGACTTTGCCCTAGAGAGCGCGTCGAGCGTGGATTTTGTTATGCCGCTATGGGAGACACCGACCATTATGGTGGATTTGTCAGAAGGATTCTCGTAGTTGGCCAATTCAAAAGCTTGCACCGCCCGCCAATCCAAAGGAGAGAGGCTTAGGACCTGCGAACCCATCTCAGCAGAATAGAAAGCTGTACCGTTACCCGTAAAGATCATCTTTGCGGGTCCGGTCTCCGCCCTAAAACTTGAAATTTTTTCGAGTGTTGCTCGGAATCCTTTCGGGATGTCCTTAATCATGTCATAAGTCAGAAAGGGGTGTGCATTTCGCTCAGCTATGGGAGCCGGGACGCTCAAGGTTCTGAAACTACCAAGAATTCAACTGTATCCAGCATATGTAAAATTTCAGGAAGCGTTCTTCTGGTATTAAATGATGGAGAGTTGAAGTGAGAACCAATACATGCTTGTCCCAAATCGTCCTTGCTAGTGTTTGCAAGTGAACTCCACTAACGCTTTTATAACGACCGGCTCAACGCTCGATTCTAGATTCACAACTTGCTACGAGTAGGTTCAAGCAAGGTAGCCGGGATGTCCCGAGCTGCAGCGCTGGTTGTTATCGTTGTAATTTTGATCGCGGCAATAGGTGGAATAGCCTATCTTGCGATTCGCAGCTCGACTACTTCGTCCACGTCAATACCATCCAGCAGTACGAGTACCCAATTGTCTTCGTCTACTTCCCCAGTTTCCTCAACATCCTCCTCACTTTCGACTAGCTCCTCGCCGGCTTCGTCTGTCTCATCAACCTCCGCTTCTAGTACGACCAATTCTTCATCCAGTAGCGGGATCGTCCAGACGCTTTCGATCGATGACCTGACTTGGCCCTTCGGAGAGCTCAGCCAGATCATAAACGTGGGGCAGCCTTACCCCAACTGGTTGACTGATACAGTCTACCAGTCCCTCGTGGACGATAATGCGTCTCTCGAGTATTCCACGGGCGCGATTGTTCCGGAGCCCATGCTCGCGGTGAACTGGACAGTTTCTGCGAACGGGGACGCGTACACCTTCAATCTGAG
>JASHXQ010000057.1 GCA_030043455.1 Nitrososphaerales archaeon
TTTACTGTTCCGGTCACTGGATGCCGGAACTAGTGGATTACGCCGGTGGCAGAGAGCTTCTCGGAAGGCTGGGGGAACCTTCGACCGTAGTGGAATGGGAATCGGTTCTCGAAGCGGATCCAGAGGTCATTTTTGTGACAGTGTGCGGCTACGATGTTCAAAGAACACTTTCCGAAATTGAAACTCTGACCGGAAAGTCCGGATGGTCCAAACTCCAAGCAGTGAAGACTAACAAGGTCTTTGTTCTGGACAGCCCCGCTTATTACAGCAGATCAGGTCCTCGTCTCGTTGACGGTCTGGAGATCATGGCATTTCTTCTGCACCCGGAATTGTTCACCAGCTACCGGCCGCCGGAGCACTCAGCCTATTCGTTGAACGAAAACAAGTTCATTCGATAAGTACCTCATGGAGAAGCACTCGATCTATGGAGACCCAGCTACGGAAGCAAATCCAATCAGTACTAGTCTCTGATTATCGGGGGCCCAGGGCTTCCTATAGCGAAGTGGATGTCTTGAAGGCGCTGATTGCAATTGGCAATTCAGAAGCGAGCGTCGGGCGGTTCAAGCTGGGGAAGACGACAGGTTTGGGGCAGGGAGAGGTGAGGACGCTCATCGCCCGCCTGAAGGATGCCGGGCTGATTTCGGTGGATTCAAGAGGTTGCTCGCTGACGGAAAAGGGAAGGAAAAAATTCGAATTGATATCCCGAACAATTCCCACGAGCGAGACGGTCAATGCGAAAGATCTTGATCTCGGTAAATTCTCGTGGTATGTCGTCGTCCGGGATAGGGAGGAGAAGGTCAGGAAGGGGCTGGAGCAACGGGACGCTTCCATTCGAGCCGGTGCGACAGGTGCATTGACTGTGGTTTATTCGCAAGGTAAGTTCAGGGTCCCCGGCGACGAGATTGCCGAAGACTGTGAAGCTTTGGGGCCCTCCGAACCTTGGATGACGATCAGAGGAAGCTCCCCGCCAAAAAATGGAGACGTAGTGATCGTGAGCGGCGCAGATACATCCACCCTGGCAGAAGGGGGAGCACTCGCTGCCGCGTTAACTCTGCTGTAGAGGCAGAAGATCTGCAAAGTAAAAGCCCTCTCTTTCCACGACTTCTCCCTTTTTGATTTTGATCGGTTTCTTGAAAATCGGTCCGTCGTATACGAACGTGTGAAACTCCCCGTTCTCGCCGCACGGATCCACTCCTTTTGGAAGCTCGGAGAGGAAGGTCGCATCGAATTCCCTACCGCAGAAACTTGGATCCAGTTTTCGGGGATCTACCGTGCAGAGAATCGCTCTGAATCCGGCATCAATGAAATACTCGGCAAGATCCCCAGTGTCCATTTTCCACAGAGGAAACAAGCAGTTTAACCCCATCTCCGAAAGTAGCTTTTCCCGGTAGGCGCGGACATCTTCGAGGAAGAGGTCCCCAAAGCCTACTGCAGAAATCCCGATGTCCTCCTTCAACTTCAGTAGGACAGTCCTCATTTCCAGTTCGTACACCTTGTTGGTGGCATTCCTGGGAATGGACACTTCATAAAGCGCCAATCCGGCAGATGCGGCCTGCTGCTCTAACAGCGATCTGCGGACGCCATGCATGCTGATCCTGTCGTAATCCGCAGTAATGGTGGTAAGCAAACCTTCTATCTCGATGTCCCTCGATCTCGAGATTTCATTTAGGGCAAGTGAGCTGTCCTTGCCTCCGCTCCAGGAGAGAAGGGTCTTCGTGGAATCCTACTTCCACGAGATCAGGATGGATTCCCTGTTGAACTGCTTGATCGTAAGCATCGCGAACCCGATGACAGCGAAGATCAGAACCAGCGTGACGACTACCAGAAGACCGAAAGTGGAAGCCAGATCTATCGAGCCTATGATCAAAATGACAAAGAGCGGCATGACCGTGAGCATCGATACCTGCTGAGCTCCGCGAACATCTTTGATTTTCGTGGAAATGAAGAGTGCGACGAAGGTCCCAAAAAGCGCAACGAGGGGCGTCAGCACAAAGATCTGATAGAGCATCATTTGGGTCGGTAGAAGGTAGGCATCGAAAACTGGATAGGTGAGATAATCCGCCACCGGAATAATTATGGCATATGCCAGAAAACCAAGTCCGAGCGCCGGAACAAAGGGAGTGAGCGCCTTCCCGAGCAAGAGTTCCGTATCCGTGATCGGCGTGGCAAGCAGGGGCTCGAGGCTCCTGTTATTTTTCTCAATCACGACGCTCGTAGCGCCGATCAGAACACTGACAATAGCTGGGATGAAAATAATGATCGTGGAAAAGACAGTAACCAGAGTGGCAACCGTGGACGGCGGTGAGTCAGAATTGACAGCAGAATAGATGTTAATGATGGAAATGGCAATCAGAAGCACTGGCAGGAAGAGCATCGAGTAAAACACGTACCGGTTCTTGCTCAGTTCCTGGAGGTCTTTGATGAAGACCTGTCGCACGCTTGTCCAGTTCATCCCTAGTTGCTCACCAGCTTCAGGTAGACTTCTTCCAGGGAGTGCCGGATCTCCCCGACAAACTGCACCTTGTAACCGCTCTTCACTAACAGCTCAATAATTTCCGGATTGTTGTCCTCGGGGTTGTCCAGATCCAGTATGAGTCTGTTTTCTGATCTTTCAGCGCTCTGAACACACGGCAGAGTCTTTACTTTTTGAACCGCAGTGTCGTCCACTTCTTTCAGGTGAAACACCACCGTCTTTTTGAACATGCGTGTGCGCAAATTCAAAGGCGTGTCCAGAGCAAGCAGATTCTTTCGTATTACCGCAACCCGGTCACAGAGTCGATCCGCATCGTCCAGATTGTGGGTGGAAAGAATTACAGTCTTGCCATTTTTCTTGAGTTCCAAAATAAAGTCCCGGACCGTTTTCGACGCTTCTGGATCCAATCCGGAAACAGGCTCGTCCAAAAAGAGGTATTCCGGGTCGTGGAGGAGGCACCGGATGATCGCGAGCTTTTGTTTCATTCCCTTGGAAAAGGTCTGTACCTGATCCTCCCTTCTTTCCCACAGTTCGAAGGCTTGCATGAGCGACATGATCCTCTCGCTCAGCTTGGGATCTTTTAGACCGTAGAGCCTCCCATAAAAATCGAGATTCCGGTAGGCGCTCAGATTTTCGTATAGCCCCGGAACTTCCGGGAGCACTCCCACGTTCCGGTGGATCTGAGGAATGTTCTGCAGCCGAGTGACGTCTAGGTCATCGACCTTTGCCGTACCTTTAGATGGATAGATCAGTCCGGTCAGCATTCTGATTGTTGTGGTCTTTCCCGCTCCATTAGGGCCGAGAAAGCCGAAGATCTCGCCCCGGTCGATCGTAAGTGACAGATCTTCAACTGCTGTGAAGCTGCCAAAGCTCCGCGTTAAATCGGTCGCGGTGATCAAGGCTGTTCGTACTTAGTTTCATCAAGAGCCCTTTCCTTTTCTTCTCCCACAGTACTCGAAGGAGAATTCTCCTTCGAGGGCTCTCTGGGGGCAAAATCCGGTGGCAAATCTTTTTCCTTTTTGAAAGCTCCCCAACTCGCCTTGTAACTGCAAGAGGGGCACTTGACATTTCCCATCGGCCCAAACGTAAACCCCAATCCTGTTTTTTTCTCGGTCAAGAAAGGTCGATCGAAATGATGACCGCAATTTGGACAGACTACGATAGTAGCCGTGGGTAGCTCTCCCATACTTCCATCAGAGCAGCGTATTTACACGTACAGTCGACAGAATCTATGGCAGCAAAGCAAACGGGGGAAGACTTCAGAGTAAACATTCGATCGAAAAATGAAGGCTATCCGGCAATCTGATAGATGCCGAACACGTATTCCTTCGAACTTGGGAATTGAATAGTTCAGTTACTTGCCTGAATTGTACTCTTTTTCGAGAGCTGCTACAAATTGATCCCAGGACCGGCTAGTGGATGCAATCTGTTCGTCGAGTGTGGGCGGTTTTACCAGCTTCCAAGATTCCTTGAAGGTCATGGTCAGTTTCGTCTTGTTTTTTCCGAGGCTCGTCAGCTTGTAATCGCCGATTTCATTATCGTCCTCACCAAAAAATTCCAGATGCCAAGAACTCGGCGGTTTCAGAGTAACGTAGTCCACGCCTATTTTTTGCGACCCGTCTGTCTGTGGATCCAGCTGAGCGTACACGACGCGCTTTTTCGTCTTTTCGAGAATTTTTCTGGTGCCCGTTGAATTGGTAAGTGCAGGATCGTCCTCTCTAAAATCTGTACACCAGTTGTACACGTAACGGAGCGGAGCATTGATCGTTTTTGTTACTTTGACTACGTCCAATAGTAGCTACCGGGAAGCATCTGCCGCTGGGGTTTCTATTTAAGTAGATTTTTCGGTGACTGGTTCACATATTTTGTGAAATAATCGGAGCCTTTTCCGTTTTGCGATCCTTCTCATGCCAGACATCGTGATGGGACTTGAAACCCCTGACGAAAAGGTACGCTCCGAAGATATCAATCCCCGTGCCCAGTTGAAACAGATACCCGTCCAGTGGCTTGTAAATCGACACAGTGACCAAGATCTGGCCGATAATGGCAACGAGACTACCCTGCGCCAAAGACTTCCAGCCGGGTTCCAGCGCCCCCTTTCTGAAGGTGGTGAGGACTTCGAGCACGTAGTACA
>JASHXQ010000058.1 GCA_030043455.1 Nitrososphaerales archaeon
CCGAAAACACTCCCGAATCGATCTATAATTGAAACAAATTTCTGCGAAAAAATTTCACACTCTATTTTAGAATCCATGGTTGTATGATCCTTTTTTCCAAAATCAGTACCACAATTCGAGTTCTAAGATCGGTAATAATCGCCGCTCGATTTCGTATTAATCTGGGAAGCTTCTCGGAAAGAGGATAATATTCCGCAAGGGCCATAATCTCTTTCAGTGAACTGAAAATTGGTCCACAGACTGGAATCTATCCAGAATTCAAAGCGCGGTCTTGCGACCGTGTTGACGGCAATCGCGGTCGCAGCTGTGGTAGGTCTGCTCGCGTCATTCCTCGTCGTGGGGGATTCAGCCCAGACGGTAACGACCACCCAGATGACCACGGTGCCTGCTATTTCGACGGTGACAGTCTCCGGGTCTTCGAGCCCGAGTACTGCCTCTAATGTTTCTACTCTGGTCGATCCGCTCGATGCAGAACAGATCTACGCCGAAGCGAATCTGAGTGTGGTCACGGTTCAAGGTACTCAGACCGAGAGCTCCTATTTTGGGAGCGAGATTTCCAGCATCCTCGGTTCGGGCTTTGCAGTGACCTACTCCGGGTCAGATTACATAATCACCAACGATCACGTGGTGCAGGGCACTTCGAATATGACCGTCACTTTCGCTGACGGGAATGCTTATCCAGCCAATGTCGTAGGCACCGACCCCTATTCAGATCTTGCGGTCGTATCGGTTCCGACAGCCCCCAGCAGTGAATTTGTGCCGCTGACTCTGGTGTCCTCGTCAACCTTGCGAGTGGGCGATTCTGTGGTAGCCATTGGCAACCCCTACGGTCTGACGGGGTCGATGACGGAGGGAATCGTCAGCCAGTTAGGACGCACTATAACTGACGAGACAGCGGGTAATTACTCCATCGCCAACGTGATCCAGTTCAGTGCAGCGATTAATCCAGGCAACTCCGGTGGACCTTTGCTGAACGCAGAGGGAGAGGTCGTGGGCATCACTACTGCAGCAGTAACCAGCGCAACCGGTCTTGGCTTCGCCATTCCATCCGACACGATCATCGAAGAGCTGCCTTCGCTCATCAGCACCGGTACCTATGCGGCTCACTCGTATCTCGGCATTTCTGAAGTCGATATGAACTACCAGTTAGGGCAGGCGACGGGAGCCAACGTGACCTATGGTGTGCTGGTTGAAAGTGTGGTCGCTGGTGGACCGGCCGCTAACGCGGGACTTCAGGGAGGAAGCCAGACGGTGGTTGTAAATGGCGAGCAGTATCTGATCGGGGGCGATATCATCATCTCGATCAACGGCACAAGAATCACCACGTCTGATTCCTTGGGCACCTATCTAGCGGAATACACGGTCTCAGGACAGAAGGTGGCTCTGGGCATCATCGCTCCGGGAGACAAGTACTCGACCGTCACCGTAACACTGGGAGAGAGACCGAGCATCTCCTCCTAAACCTCCACTTTTTTTGATTCAACGTAGTAGAGAGATTATTCGATTCTTGAAACAATGTTCAAGCCGCGAATTTGAGAGAAATTTATTAGATTGAATGAAGCCAAAATACCTAGGGATGGGAAGAGAGGCATGCAGCATGCGAATAGACCCAAGCTCGTGATTATCTTGCTTGTCGCTGCGTTCGGGATCCTGCTTGGGATTGCCCTTTACGCACCCGCTTACATCGCTTCTTATTCTTCAAAGACTGCGGCCGGCCTCAGCGTGACTCCAGTAAGCTACTTGCATCCCACCAACCTGTCTGAAGCTTTGTCCGACAAGATACCCCCGGCGAACTATACGGGTGTGCTTTACGTGCAGCACGTATGCGTGTACCATGAGTAATCCCGTTAGTATTTCGTGATCTTTCTCGCACCTGCCATTTCGTCGATCCCTTCTACTTTAGATCTGTCGAAGAAATAGTTAATTGCGAAGTGGCTGGGACACAGCCGATCGCAAAAAAATGTCTGAGAGAATTTCTTCTGAGGATCTGGAAAATGCCAGGGCCCTGCAGTCCCGACATTTCGTCTTCGACTGCCACTCTGACGTTCCGCTTCTGGACATCTATCCGCGCCACCTCCGCGGGGAGAGCGATGTCATGCGGAGAATACAACTTCCGCGCCACAAGGAGGGAAGGGTCAACGGGGCGATCTTCACGGTCGCGTGTGATTGCATGCACTGGGCAACCGAATACACCGGCGCTCTAAAGGAGACTCTGGAAGAAATCGACTATGTTTATGCGGAGGAAAAAGAAAGCAGTGGGGCTTTCACCGTGGTCAAGTCCGGGAGTGAGCTGGAAACCACCTGGAAAGATGGCAAGTTCGGAGCATTCATGGGGCTTGAAGGTGGAAAAGCGATCGAAGGGAGCCTTGAAGCTCTTCGATGTTTGCAGCGCCTGGGAGTTCGGTCTTTTGGAATGACGCACAACGTGCGCAATCAGTTAGCCGATGGGGCCGGAGTGAAAGAAAATTATGGGTTGACGGAGCTTGGGAGGAGAGTGGTGGAAGAAGTAGACAAGCTCCACATGGTTTTGGATCTCGTACATCTTTCAGAGAAAGGGTACTATGACGCAATCGAAACCTGCAAGGATACGCCGATCATTTCCCACACAGCCTGCCGGGACGTTACCCCCTTTGACCATGGAAAGGTACCTTGGAGAAACGTGACCGATAAGCAGATCGAAACACTCGGGGATAAGGGCGGCGTAATGGGGATCGCTTTTCTGAAAGCGTTCGTCAGCGACAAAGACGTGGCAACAGTAGAGGATGTGATTCGTCATCTAGAGCATGCTATCAAAATCCTCGGCATAGATCATGTGGGGATTGGTCCGGACTTCATCGACTACGGTACTCCCGAAAACCAATTGCTGCTTGGTGAGGCGCACCCTCTCGGGACCGAGCTCGATACAAAAGGTCTGGAAAACATTACCAAAATCCCGTACTTCACGGCGGCGTTGATGAAGAAAGGGTACTCGGAAACTGAGATCTCCAAGATCCTCGGCGGGAACTTTCTCCGACTGTTCAAACACATTCTCGGTTAGAATACGCACCTATGCCGCGCTTTTCCACCAGTGACTCCATCAGCATCTATTATGAAGACCTCGGTGAAGGTTTCCCGCTAGTCCTCCTGCACCCGTGGCCTGCCGACCACGCGATGTGGATGCTGCAGGTTCCCTTCTTTTCCGAAACCTACAGGATCATTACCCCGGACAGCAGGGGGCTCGGAAAATCAGACAAGCCGAAAGACGGGTACACGCTGAAGCGGCTTTCAGACGATGTTGTAGAACTCTTGGATCATTTGGGTATCGAAAAAGCCTTCGTCGTGGGAAATTCATTGGGTGGTGCTGCGGCTGAGAAATTTGCGATAGATCACATGAAGCGTGTGAAAGCGACGGTGTGGATAGGAGCTCCCACCTTTCCAATGGATGAGCTTGTGATGAATTTCGCGGGGGAGACCAACGTTCCCTTTGCGCAAGTCTATGTTCGGGAGCTGAAAGTGGGCTATCTAAATTTCTGGAGGAAGGTCTGGAAACCGTACATGCACTACAATTTTCACGAGTCTTTTTTTAGGACGTACATCGGATCCTATCTCATTAACTATCTCTTTGAGGATCGATACGCGAGACTAAACGCCGATTCGAGTTCTCTAATCGGACTTCTTGAAGGCCTGGATCAGGAGAAAAGCTCGCTCGATCCCGAGCTGGCTAGGCTTACTATACCCTCAGCGATCATTTGTGGCGATGGGGACGACACCCGGCCGTCATGCGAGAAGCAGCATCGAAACATCCCCAAAGCGGAGTTTCTCGTGATTCCCAATAGTGGCCATTTTTGTTATCTCGATCAACCAGAAATCTTCAACAATTTCCTAAGGGATTTCCTAGGCAGAAATTCATAGTGGTTTGGCTGATTATTTTTTCGCTATTTTACTTTTCATTTCCTTCGCTGGGAGCCTCCCCGTCCACTCAAGTGCCTTCGAAATCCAGGGGCTCACTATGGAGCGATCACTGCGCCATTCGTCGGGGACACAGACATACTCTTTCATCGGCCGTCCCTTCATAGGCTCGAAAAGCCGCGTTCCCTTCACTTTCAAAAGGTGTTTACGATCCTCTTCGGACAGACGGACAAACAGGGTCTCGCCGTATAGCCCGGAAAAGAGGTTCCCGTTTACAAAGGCAGCGAGGTTACCAAACATTGGTTTTGTCTGAATGGATTCATTTTCAGGCAGGATGGTTCTGAAAAAGTCCTCGAGTTTCTTGTCGCCTTTGGGGATTTTCACTGGATCCACCGGCCGAATCTTTGTGGATGTAATATTTCTATTTCCAAATTTGCGCCGGTTAGAAAACTAGGCGAGGGTTGTTACAGTGAGGTATAATCCGGTAGAATTTGTGAACCAACGCATAACCACGTAGGAATTGAAGGGAGTCGCAATGAAGGGAGTGGGCAATTGGTCGCTCGCTAAAGCCCCACTTGACGGCCAAGTGAATACTACCTGCTGCGTCTGATTCTCGGGCGGACTCCCGACGTATGTAACATTGAAGGCGTAGTCGTACCCCGGATAGGTAGTGCCGTTGGCGCCTGCAAAGTTAGAGCTGCTCGAAATCAGCTGGAACTCGAACCCGCCCAGCTGTGTTTCGTTTGAGAGTTGAGATGCCGAGTAAGTGGCGACACCAGTTTCTGTGGGACAGTTGAACGGCGGTATGTCGGACGGCACCACGACGACGCTCTCGTTGCTGTAATCTACCTGCGTTCCATTATCAACAACTGGAATGATTACCAGGATCCGAGCGATGGGATTGCTGTAAGTGAAATCTAGGTTGCAGGGGAAGATGGGATCGCTCATGTTCAAGCGATTGAAAAGAAGTGCTTCAATTGAAGAACCATTTCCCAGACTTGTGTGTGTGACCAAGCTGTTTGTGGGGTCAACTGTGAACTGGGAGCCGTTCTCCTCCCGGACGAAGCGAGGATCCTGTGATACCGTGACGACAGCGTTGTACAGATTTTGGTGGACCGGTTGAGGGCAGGCTCCGGATAAATAGAAGGCACTCGATCCGTCGCTGTAGGTGACATTCACGCCCGAAATGGTAGAATTCGCGAAAAAGGAGGCATTCGCAGAATCAGGGATAATCGTGGTACAGAGATTCGAATGGTTCCCCAGATCAAAGTAAAGGTATCCTCCGAACACCGCGGCCAAAATGAGTGGGAAGATCAGGAAGGCACCAGCCACGTTACGCTTCTGCACCACCGGAGAGATATCCGATATTCCAGATCACGCTGCAAATCCCGAGACCAACCCGCCAACTATTTCACACTATCCACTACGCACCTCGCAAACACTTTTTTCATCCTCCCCAAAAAACTGGAAAATCGGATCATTTGTTTCAATCCAGCTCCCCGCGCAAGGTGGGTACTGTAATTGTCGGAGGAGGGATAGTGGGCCTCGCGATCGGCTACTATCTGTCTAAGCGAAACTTTGCAGACGCGGAGATCGTGGAGAAAGAAGCGCAACTAACCATGCATGCGAGCGGGCATAACGCCGGAGGGATCTCGGGAGTTCACACCTATCAGCCACGTGAAACTTGGGCGCTCTCTAGAGAAACTCCCAGCATGTTTGAAGAGCTCGCTCAAACTCCAGGATTTGAATTCGAGTATGTCAGAGGTGGCACGATCATCCCGGGCACCTCTGAAAACGAAAAGCAGCTTGAAGAGGTGGCGGACAAATACACGGATCATTCCCAGGGCATCCATGTAAAATTTCTAGATAAACAGGATCTGCTAAGCAAGGAACCCAATGTCTCATCCGATCGCTTCAGTTGCGCGCTGTTTTATCCCCTTGATGCTCAAGGAAACTCCAAGAAACTTGGGGGTTGTTTTGCTAAAACCTGTTTGGAAAAAGGAATTAGGATTACTACTGGCCGAGCGATTGCTGCGTTCGAAACCAGCAGCGACAAGATAGTCGAAGTGAGACTGGATAACGGCGAGTCGATCGCTCCAGAAAACCTCGTGATTGCCGCAGGACCTTGGTCAGGCGGGTTATCTGCAAAGCTTGGGATGCCTCTTCCGGTTGGTCCAGTAAAGGGACATCTGATTTCGGTCGATGTCGGTAGAATCAGGCTCGTGAACTCGTTTGTCAGCGGCCCCAATTACTACGTGATGCAGAATGGACCAACCGTTATTGTGGGGGGTGGGGAAGACTCCGTGGGTTTCAATGATCTGGTGGATCCTTCACGGATTACGGATGCCTGGGCAGAAGGTGTCTCAATGGTTCCTAGACTGAAAGAGTGGAACGCAAACACTACTTCTACCGCCTGCCTCAGACCTCATGCCCCGGGGGGCATCCCGATTCTGGGCAGGAGCAAGATATTCAAAAACGTCTTATTTGCAACGGGGCACTTTAGAAATGGTTTTGCCCTCTCGCCAATTACCGGGAAATTAATTTCTCAATTATTGTTGGATGGGCGGTCTGAAATCGATCTCTCGCCTTTTTCTCCGGATCGATTCTCGTAACCAGAGAATTTTAGGGCGGTGGTCTTTGTGCATCGACCTTGTACTTGATTCTCAGGACGAAAGACGCTTGGTCATAGTTGGAGTCCTGGACGCTTAACTTGGTGTTCAGAAGTACCTCCATGATACCGCAAAGCATGCCTAAGAAAAATCTGCTGGTGACTTCCCCCTTGGAATTGGTTACGGGATATTTCATTTCTAGGAAAACCATGCTCTTCTCATCGTTCATACGATAATCCAAGATTCCCCAGCCGGCGGCTTTTCCTCCGTCCCTCACATTTTGGAAAAGGAGCGCAGAATTTTCATACGTGTAAACATCCACGTACCTGCGGCATGTAGAAATTCCATAGGATTCCCCCTCTCGGAACATTATAGATTCGCCGGCAGTCCCCATCCAGCGGACAAGATCTTCCTCCATCCCGAACCAGTTCTCAATCCTCAGGATCACTCCCCGATTGATGCCATTCAGAATAACAGGGAAGGTGGAATACCCGAAAAGAGAGCCGGCTCGCGGGATTACGTACACAATGTCAACTCCGGATTTGGAGCGCAGGAATTCGGCCAGCTTAGAGGAGGAGCAATCAGCCCCCGACATGTCCACCATATAGAAGGCTGCGAATTTCTTTTCCTCATCGTTCCAGTCGAAGCGGTGATGGAGAAGACGCGCTCCATGTTCCAAGAAAAGATCTGTGACCCGGACGACGGAGCTGGGAGCATCATCCCCGTAGATGGCAAACTCAAAAGTCTCCTTAGCCAGGGGTCGAGGATAGCCGATCATACGAGGGCGGTATTTCTCGCCGTCCTCCCTAGAGAAGGAAATTGGCGCAGGAGCTTCCAAACTGAAAAGAAGTGCCTCAAAAGCCTGACCGATGCTTCGTGCGATATATAGACGCCTCTCGTTAGGGAGGTGGGAATCTCCCGAAACTCGTGGATGAGGAGTTCTGATTTCGAATCTACATTTTCACTGGAGCGTGTCGCTTGACAGATTCTGCGCAGGCAAGGCCGATTTCCACTCCCTTCTTCCCATCTTCCCCCGAGACTTTAGGCGATCTGCCGGAGATTATACAATCGGCGAAATCGACCAGCTCATCCCGGTACGCCTGGGCGAATCTCTGCTGGAAGGTCATCGGCAGATCTTCAGTCAAGGTATCGCTCCGCAAAATTCTCGCTGGGGAGTTCTCACCCATCCCCACGAAGGCTGCACTCTTTGTTCCAAAAATCTCAGCCCGGACATCGTAACCGTAAATGGTCCACTGGCAGGAATCCACGTGAGCTAGGGCACCGTTGCTCATCCTCAACGTCACAAGCACAGTGTCCCAAGCGCCTAAAGGCTTGAAATGATCGAAAACGATGTTGGTAGCTTCCGCGTAGACCTCCGTAACCTCCGCCTTGGATAGAAACCTGATCGCATCAAAATCGTGGCTAGAGGTGTCGAGCCAGATCCCCCCACCCAATTTAGGATCAATAGACCAGCCCTGAGGGTTGGAGGGTGGATCGCGTGTGGCAGAGTTGATGATCATAATCTTTCCGAGATCGCCGGCAACCACGGCTTTTTCCACTCTCACAAATCCGTAATCAAACCGACGCTGATAACCCACTTGGAGCTTGACGCCGGCTTTTTTCGCTTCCGAAATCATCATTTCACACTCGTCCGCCGTCAGGCTCATTGGTTTCTCGACGAAGACGTGCTTCCCTTTCTTTGCTGCTGCCGGCACCATCTCCTTCTTGAGGAAAGTAGGCGCGGCGATAGCTACTGCCTCGATCTCCGGGTCATCCAGCATTTCCTTGTAATCCGCGTAGACCTTGTCGACTCCAAGCTTGGTTGCCACATCTTTAGCTGCGACGACATAAGAATCAGCAATCGCGACCAGCGAAGCGTTATGAATATTCCACGCCAGATTCTCAGCGTGCAACCTCCCGATCGCGCCCACACCAATTATTCCAAATTTCACTTTTCTTTGCAAAATTCTCTTCTAACTCCTCTCTGGGATTTCTTCGAAATCTGACGTTTGATTTTAAGCCTTTAAGAATTACAAGCGAAATTTTCGTCTCGAACTATTTTCTTCAGGACCAGCTGTCTGCCCCAGATCATAAATACCGGGAGTCGAGATCCACCACCGGATTAAAAGATGGCTCAGACCGCGGAAGAAATGATTCGAGAAAAAAAGCCCTTCATGCTGAAAATTTTGATCAACGGCGAGTGGAAGGACAGCAAATCAGAGGAATCCCATCCTTCCTATAACCCCTCCACGGGGGAAGTGATCGCCCACGTTCCCTACGTTTCTGCAGAGGAAGTTCATGAGGCCCTCAGTGCGGCAGACGCAGCTTTTCCCAAGTGGAGCAACCTCCCGATTACCGAGCGCGTGAAGTACCTCTTCCGATTGAAGGAAGCGTTCGACCGCCATCACGAAGAGCTTGCGCAGGTAAATTCGATCAACCACGGAAAGACCATTGTTGAGAGCCGGGGGGATGTTCGGAGAGCTCTAGACAACATCGAGTCTGCAATCGCTGTGGCTCACACTCTCTCCAAGGGAGAGACCCTGGATCAAATCGCTACGGATGTAGACGAAAGCATGGTGAAGGAGCCTCTCGGTCCCTTCGGCATTATCTGCCCGTTCAATTTTCCTCTCATGATTCCTTTCTGGTTCATACCGTACGCCCTAGTTCTTGGAGATACACTCGTCGTTAAGCCAAGTGAGATCACTCCTGTACCAATGGATGTCGCAGCGGAAATAATCCAAAAGGAAGTGAAGTTTCCACCGGGTGTTTTGAATATCATCCACGGAGGCCGGGAAACTTCGGAAGCTCTTATTTCTCATGAAGCTACTCAAGGAGTTGCGTTCGTCGGTTCCACCCCGGTGGCAAAACAGGTCTACAAGCTCGCCGGTGAGCATGGCAAGCGCGCTCTGGTCAATGGAGGAGCCAAAAATCCCATAGTGGTAATGCCGGACGCTGATCTGAATTCTACGATCCCCGCAGTCGTTGCATCTTTCTTTGGGAACGCGGGACAGAGATGTCTCGCCGGAGCCAATCTTGTTACCGTTGGAGATATACACGACAAAGTACTTTCAAAGTTCATGAGCGCATCTTCCGAGCTAAAGATCGGGCCTGCAATGAATGAGAAGACAGATATGGGACCGGTTGTGTCCAAGAATGCGAAGGAAAGAATTTCGTCCAATATTGTTCAGGGAATAGAGGATGGCGCAAAACCGATGATGGATGGGAGATCGGTTAGGTTGGCAGAGTTCCCAGATGGGTATTACCTGGGGCCCACGATTTTCGACGAGGTAACTGACGACATGCGCCTCTCGCGCAATGAAATTTTTGGTCCGGTGGCGAGCACTATCACAGAGAGCAACCTAGACGACGCGATTGAGTTCATCAACACCAACACCAAGTTCGGCAACATGGCGAGCATCTTTACGACAAATGGACGCGCCGCTAGGGAATTCCGGCGGAGGATCAACGCTGGAAATATCGGAATCAATATCGGCGTCGCAGCTCCCGCGGGGAACTTTCCCTTTGGTGGCAGACGGGAATCCTTCTATGGCATTCTGCATGCACAGATCGATACAGTAGAATTTTTCACAGACAAAAAAGTCATCATCTCTCGCTGGTAGAAAGCTTATCTGTAGTCTCTCCAGATTTGCGGTGGACGAGACATGACCAAGAAAGTAATTGAAGTTCCGAATGCCCCCAAGCCTGTGGGACCATATTCCCCTGCTATTCAAGTGGGAGATCTGGTTTTCTGTTCAGGACAGGGAGCGGTGGATCCCTCCAACGGCAAGTGGGTAGGCGAAGGAGACATTAAGGCGCAGACCAAACGCGTTCTGGAAAACCTACAGATCGTTCTAAAGGCTGCAGGCTTGTCTATGGATGATGTAGCAAAATGTACCGTATTTCTGAAAAAGGCTGCGGATTTTCAGGGGATGAACGAGATTTACAAGACTTTTTTTCCTCAGAATCCTCCGGCGCGAAGTACTATAGTCACCGATCTCCTATTTCCGCAAATGCTTGTGGAAATAGAAGCGGTCGCGCGAATCAAGTAGCTCTCTAGATAGGTGAGGTTAGCTTTCCGATCTAACTTTTCACATTTTGTTGGAGAACTTTGGATCCGTAGTTGGTAAATCCAAACTGATACGCCAGCCCGTAAAGTGGCGTCACCGAGCCAATCTTCGCAATCTCTTCGTTGGGGGAATCGAAGAATTGCACTTGTCCACTACCGTACCACATTTCCTCGCCTAGCTGACTATTCCCCTTCTGAATTTCTACAAGCTCATTGATCCTTTTTTGTCCTTCCATGTTCGCCGGGAAATATCGAAGCGCGTACACCGAAGGAGCAGACATAAGATCCTGGGAGACGCCTTTACGAGTAATATCCAAGCTAATTGAAAGAATGCGAGAACCGTGGCGCGCACAATATCCGGAAAGTTTCGTGCCAGGGGCATAATACTGCACTTTCGGAATGTATTTGTGAAGCCTCGTCATGTGTATGTCGTCAGCCAGTTTTTTTGCATAGCCTAACGACCAACCTCTAACAAGCGACCAGTCGCGGTCTACCCACATGAAGGGATAGAAAATTCCGGGATTTCCGTTGTAGGTGCACCTCACTCCAACAGCTGCTTCGTGGTAGGTCGCCTGAGCGGGATCTTCGTAGGGAGCATTCAGATCGTTTTCGCTTACCGTGCAGACAAAATCGCTAACGTAAGCTACACCTGCGCCATCTACCACTTTGAGGGGCTCGGGAAGGAAACACTGCAACTTATCCGGTTCAGCTTTGAAATAGATCGAGATGAAATCAGCTCCATAATGATACGGGGGAGCTCCCACCACCGAAGATCTTCCCGAGGGAGTGATGAAGTGAAAATACGAGTCCATTAGTAGGGCGACGCGTAGACCGGCGTTAATAATCATTCTTAACGAATTCTAAACGCGAGTTCACAAGATCGCATGACTGAATTAGGGCATGTTTGACGAGAATTGATTCTTAATAGTTCCAAGGAAAAACGCTATTTATCGAAGGGAATGCGACAGGAATGAAAAGTCGTTTGGATCAAACTACAACCTCTCGAGCAGCGGTCATGAAAACTCCCGGTAGCTTGGAAATTCGTTCCTTTCCTATTCCCAAAACTAAATCTGATACCGCTCTCTTGCGAATCTCCCTCTGTGGGATCTGCGGAACAGACAAGCACATTTACAAGAACGAATCCAAGTCTCATTATTTAGGGCTCCCAACGAAATTCCCCATCATTCCGGGACACGAGATCGTCGGAACTTTGGAAGAGCTCGGAGAGACGGCGAAACAGATGATGGGTTTGGATCCAGCGGATGGCATCGAAGAGGGATCTCGAGTCGTGCCCATCGTGGATCTTCGATGTGGGAATTGCTGGGCCTGTCGCAATTTTCCCGGATGGCCGGTTTGCGAAAGGGGTGAGACCTATGGCTGGGGCATTTCTTCGAAAGATCCTCCATACCTATTTGGAGGCTTTTCGGAATTCATGTATCTTCTGCCTAATACGAAACTGGTCAGAGTTCCAGACGATCTTCCAGACAGGATCGCTGTTTATGGGGAAGTCTTAGCTGTAGGGATAACCACGATGCAGAGAGTTCTTCATCCCACACAGCTCTATGGCGAAGGTACGCCTATTGCTGGTGATGTGGTTATTCAGGGAAGTGGACCTCTAGCTCTTGCACATATCATCGCTGCCAAAGTGACGGGGGCTAACAGGATCGTCGTGGTAGGCAAGCCAAAATACCGAACTGAATACTTGAAGGAAAAATTCGGTCTTGATGAGGTACTGAACGTGGATGAAACAACATTTGAGGAAAGGAACAAGGAAGTAATGGACATTCTTGGTGGGAAGGGTGCAGATCTTGTAATCGAGTGCACTGGCTATCCGGAGGTTGTCGAAGAGGGACTCACGTACGTCAAGCCTTTTGGTACGTATGCGATCGCCGGCATCTATACAGATTTAGGGCGAAGCTCTACCATTAACGTGCAAAAATTGATTTCAGGAAAATACGCGACAGTTGTGGGAGTTCCTGGGCAGACTGAAGCTTCGTACAGGTCGGCTCTCAAAGTACTTTCCAAATACAGATCGGTCTTGCCTCTTGATGAAATAGTGTCGCACACCTTCCCGTTGGCTCAGATTGACAGGGCCTTCGAGAAAGCCCTCTCCGAAGAGAGCATGAAGGTTGCAGTGGGTGGTTAGCCAGTATTTACCCTGTATGCGACAAACCATAAATCAATTCGAGACTCTCCAATTCCTTCATGCTCGAATTAGGAAAGCCCGCACCGAATTTTGAAAATTTGGAAGCTACCGATGGCAAGTCGTACTCACTGAGTACCTTTGAGAAAAATCCCGTTCTCGTCGTAATTTTCTCCTGCAATCACTGTCCTTATGTCGTGGCTTACGAAGACCGGATGGTGGCCATCCAGAAAGATTATGCCGCCAAGGGTGTACAACTAGTCGCGATCAACTCTAACGATGACAAGGCGTACCCCGAAGATAGCTTCCCCAACATGGTAAAAAGGGCGAAGCACAAGAATTTCAATTTCGTGTACGCGAGGGATGCCGATCAGAGCGTGGTGGATGCATACGGGGCCGTCTGCACTCCACACGTATTTGCTTTCGGTCCGGACCGCAAGCTCGCTTACCGGGGAAGGATTGACGATTCCAAAGAACCGGCCAGAATAACCAGCAATGATTTGAGAAACGCGATCGATGATCTCCTTTTCGGAGAGAAGGTTAGGGTTCCGGATACTCGGCCTTTCGGCTGCAGTATAAAGCTCATCAGCTCTATGTAGGCTTCCCCCGAGAAAATTACAAAGGATTTGGAATTTTGAGGCTGGGGGCTATCATCGACGACATCTCGCCTTCTGACTCTCTTGAGAGGGGAATCAAGGCTGAAAAGCTGGGTTTTGATTCGCTGTGGTTTTCAGATCACCTCATGGATACGGGCGGAATTCGAGTTGACCCTTGGACAACAATGGGTGCGATTGCGTCCAGAACAAACAAAATCGAAATGTGCGCCGCTGTTAGCGATGTGCAACGGATCCATCCGGCAAAGATGGCCCACATGATGGCGACCCTAGCCGATCTGAGCCACGGTAGAACTTTATTTGGAGTTGGAGCAGGAGAAGCGATGAACATCCTTCCCTTTGGTATGGAGTTCGACAAACCCGGAGAAAGAGTGGAACGGCTGGGTGAAGCTGTGCAGGTAGCGAAGCTTCTCTGGTCTTCGAGCTCTAGGAAACCAGTTTCCTTCAGTGGGAAGTATTTTACTTTGAAAGATGCATGGCTGGATATTCCCATAAGCACCGGTTCTCCCAGAGTAATAGTGGGAGCTCTTGGAGGGAAACGAGCCTTGGAAGTTGCGGGGAAGTACGCAGATGGCTGGGTATCCTGGTTGAACAGCCCTGAGACTTTCCGGACAAAACTCGATATTGCGAAGAGCGCTGGGCGGGCCGCTGGTAGAGATGATAAAACTATTCAGGGATTTAGGGCGTGCGTATGGGTGTACACCGCCTTGACCGAAGATCAAAATCAAATTCGGAAAGCTCTGAACCGTGCCAAGCGGGGATTGCTAGCGGAAAGCCAGACTTTGAAAATGATGGGCTTCATCCGTCCAGAAGGGCTCGGGAAAACCTACCAAAACATGCTGGTCTCCGATGAAGGTGCAAAGAGTATCCCGAGTATCCAAGACACGGTGCCTGATAAGTTCGTCACTCAGATCGTGGCTGCAGGAAGTCCTTCGCAGATCATTGAGCGGATCGAAGAATTCAGGAAGGCGGGGGCAACTGATGCCATGATCCACTTCGTCGGCGATGACAAAAATCAGATCGAAAGTTTCTCAGAAAAAGTGCTACCTCATTTCAAGTAAGGGTTGGATGTATGATCAAGAAAGCGCAAGTAACGATTTATGTCGCTGATGTTCCAAATGCGCTGAAATTTTACAGCGAAATCCTCGGGATGCACGTGGTATCGCACTGGGGTAGGGACTTTGCGGAACTGGAAATGAACGGGATGAACGTCGGACTTCATCCCTCTGTTAAGCGGGAGCCCAGTCCAGGAACTAAGGGCGCAATTTCCATCGGACTGGAAGTAGATGATCTTGATGCTGAGATTGTCAGGCTAAAGGCGAAGGGTGTAGTTTTCCAAGGTCCTGTAGTGGAAGACGGACAGGTGAGGCTGGCTTTTTTCAGTGATCCGGATGGAAACCCGATCTATCTGACACAGGTGAAACACGGGGCTTGGAGCTAGGCACCCTTCTTGGAATCTCAATAAACGAAGACCCCAAACTTCAATAGATATTGGAGCACCGTAGCGGCCACTGGGATTTGATTTCGGCAAAGTCGGACTTTGTCGGCTCCATCGAACGGGGTAACCACTTTCTAGTCGTCTACGAAGATCCTTCGGAGAGGGATTTTCTGGGGGCTCTCTTTGTGGAGGGTGCTCTGAAGCGGAAGGATCTAATTGTAATGTACACGTCTGACAACGATCACATCCTCTCGCGGGTGAATAGGAAGAGGGGCCTGGCGGTGAGAAAGGCAATTGCAGGAAAGACTCTACTTCGGTTCAACTCCACCCAAGCCTTTGGAAGACCTCCACAAACATCAGCTTATGAGAAGTTCTTCAAAGGAATCCTGCAAGAGAGCCGACAAAGGAAGATCCAGATCTCTTTCCTGGGAGAGTTTCCAGTCGAAAGCTATGACACATTCGAAGTAGGAATTGAAATTGAACGGTTCGCGGACAGCTTCAGAACTTCCGATCAGCCGACGGGTTTATGCCTGAACAAGAAAAACGCGATCTTTCACCTCGACCCTAAGCAATTGGTGTCACTAATGGAGGCTCACGACTCTATCTTGCTTGAAGCAACGCCAATGGGCCGGACTGATTCCTCGGTTTCAGTCCATAGCATCCACTAATATTCGTGAGCGAAGTTAATCTTGGCGACTACGAGGTCGTCTGTGAGCTCGAGCTTTATCTCGACGTTCAAGAAGTCTTCGCAGACTGTCCGAATGACACTCGCCCAGTACACGGACCATTTTCGTCCCGACCCGTGTTTCAGGAAAATGAGGTATCCGTTTTCGTTTTCACTTGCGTCAAACTTGAACCGCCCGGCATATTTCGCGAATCTCTTCGAAGTTTCAAGAAAAGTTTGGAACGTTAATTCGCCAAATTGATAGTCTGCAAAGGGCACGAAACCTTCGTGGGCAGACCACTTTCCCAACTCCTCAATCTCAGTCTCACCAAATTTCTGAATTA